>QILK01000146.1 GCA_003233345.1 Gammaproteobacteria bacterium
GTGCCATTGATAGTCAGATCACCACCGACCAAAGCGGTACCACTTACCGCCTGCGCGGTACTACCAACTTGATATGAACCCAATGCAGAAATTTGTGCGTTGCCGACGTTAACCAGAATAGTCTGGTTGGCGTTGGCACCGACCTGGAATTGCGCGCCGGTAAACGTTCCATCAATAACGTTTTGCCCATTAAACTGGGTAGTCGTTGCGATCCGTTGCAATTCTGAAATCAACTGAGTGGCTTCACTGTTTAGCGCAGTCCGGTCAGAGGAAGAGTTGGTGGCGTTTGCAGACTGAATAGACAGTTCACGAACACGTTGAAGAATATTTCCATATTCACCCAATGCGCCTTCCGCTGTTTGCGATAATGAAATCGCATCGTTTGCATTTCGTGAGGCTTGGTTTAAGCCACGAATCTGAGTAGTAAATCGTTCACTGATCGCCAATCCCGCAGCATCGTCTTTTGCGCTATTAATACGCAGACCAGACGATAATCTTTGCAACGCAACGCCTAACTCGCTTTGCGTCTTGTTCAGATTACGCTGTGAGTTTAACGACGCAATATTAGTGTTAATAACTTGAGCCATGATATAGTCTCCCAACCTCTGTAAGTTCTACTTACAGAAACTAAGTTTATAAATAGCGGATATACTCACATTTTCAGGAATATTTTCCGCTTCCAGACCCTTTAACGACCGATGTTTTCCTATCTTTAAGCTTTGCATTAAATATATTTGATAAACCCTACCATCAGAATAACCCCTAAATAATTGTGTGGCATAGGTTTTGCTCAGATAGAATCAGAGTCAACAAACCAAAATTGGATAGCGTCATGCCACAAGCGACTGATAATATAAATCAACAAATAAACACCTCTACCGAGTCAACAGAACCCCTGTTGCAATCCCCTGACACGCTCACACTCAACCTTCAGGGCGACGTTAAAATTTGTATTCCAGATGCAATCGAAAATATTATTTCTTATGTATTAAGAGAACAGGAAAGCTGGGTTGACGAAGAAACCTCATTTATACAAGCCCTAATTGAGACGTCCAGTCGGGTCGTTGATATCGATTCCAACTATGGAATATATGCACTACCGATTGCTAAAAAGGCAAAAAATGTACTGATATTTGAAACCAACCCGAAAATAATTAGCTATCTTCAAGACAGTATGGAAGCGAATGATAACGATAATATCGCGATTATTGACGAACCGCTAAACAACAGCATTGATGCCTTTGTCGATAAATTTAAATTGATCGATATTGATTTTATTCGCATTAATGTAACAGAGGGCCTGCATTCGCTGGTAGCCAATAGCCCTGAATTTTTCAAAAAGAATAATACCATTGCTATGTGCGGCAGACATCATGATATGCAGCAAAATTTTCAGTTATTGGCCGCATTTTCCCAATATAATTATCAATGTTATTGTCTGCTACCCGGTCTTAATGTTCTTGCGCCCATTGATGATATAGAATCAATAGATTCATTCCTCACCAATATCTTTTTTTGCAACCAGGCCACTGCTGAGAGACTTAACAAAAAAAATCTGCTTTGCACTGAGATCCCTGATGCCGATAAAATACTGGAATCGACTTCCTATAACTGGGAATTATTTTTGGATCGATACGAATACGCAAACTCTCTAATGGGTCTTTGGCAATCAAAAGAGCATCCTCAGGGTGAAGACTCGGACAAGTCCAGCAGTTGGAATCAGTATCAAAAAGCGTTAAACCTGTATGCGATTGCCCATAAAAAAGACCGGTCTGTCAATGAACGAACCACCTGCTTGTATAAAGCATTTGAATTATTATCAACAGCCGTTCAACTCGATGTCAGCTTTCCTAAGCTATTAACCATGGCCCGATTGTCGTTGGAACTTGGCCTACAGGATTCTGCTATTCAAACTCTCAAAGTACTGCTGGAACTTCTATGTTCGACTGAAGCCATCTCGGCTGATGAGCCTTTTTTGGCCGTGCATTCGATTTTTGATAAAGTTGACCCTGGGGAAAAACTCGGTGAATGGTGTTTTTCTTCAATTTTTCAAACCTATAGCTGGATCAAGTCTTACTCGACATTTTTTGCTAAAGATCTGGAGCTACAAGGATATGAGCAGTTCAGAAATGATCCGTTTATTCAAGCACGTACCGAACGCGCCCGGCAATTAATTAAAATGAAAATGCGGCTACAGGTCGAGCCTGAAAAATGCGAACTATTATCGAATGTGTCTGAACACAATCTGAATCCAGAAATCTGGAAGTAAAACTATAACCCGCATTAAAACCAAAATTTTTAGTACCCACAACTTCGCGAAGAAACTGGCGTGGTTTCAAGTGTAACTTTTTCTGGTTAATTTTGACGTTCTGTAATATTTTAATACTTTTGAACAGCGCCCCTCTTTTTACCGCCAGCCACAAGATTTTTTTCAGGCCAACAACCTGCGGTCGTAACTGTCCTGAAAAAAACTTCTGACTGTCGGTAGAGGGGCTCCAATTGAATTCTTTGTCGTTATTCTTTAATAGAAGTGTCGCTCAGGTTCCGCTACAAGACAGGACAAGTATTGTTAGCGCAAATTTGTTAAATTGCCAGATTATTAACAAGATTAGCTAAGGCGTGACTGGAAAGTATAAAGAAGACAAAAATCGATCCCAAAGCAAGTTATTTTTCCCCAGCCTGGAAGACTACATCAGCGAAACTAACCAATCCGTGCAATTGATGCGTATGAGAACCTCGGGAAGCGCGAGTAAATGTTAACTTAAAAAAATGTTGACTAATAATTCAATTAGAGCCCCTCTACCGCCAGCCAGAAGTTTTTTTCAGGACAGTTACAACGGCACGTTGTTGGCCTGAAAAAAATCTTGTGGCTGGCGGTAGAAAGAGGGGCGTTGTGAAAAAGCATTACGAAACGGAAACCCGGCGTTCGCTGCGCGAAGTCCGGGCTACTTTTGGACGACAAAAATGTTAAAGCGTGGTTGATAGCGTATTAATTCGCGCTTCTAGCCTAGCTATCCAGCCATTGTACCCTGAATGTATATGTCCATCTCTATAGCTTAAACCCTCACTGGATAAATAGTGAATACTATAAGAATGTCGGTTATAGGTAATTCGAACTCGCGCACTATGTCTACGTACAACAATTGTACCAATAATCACGCCGTGACCTTCTGGCCGCATTCCCCAACCCAATTCAGACCCGGCACGAAGAATAATGTGTTTTACATCGGAAGCATGATAGTGACCAGTACCATTTATATGCGCATTAACTACATCTCTTACCGCATGTTGATTACAACCATACATAAAAATCAAAAGAAAACATGATACTAATAGAGAGTATTTTTTAAAATTCATCGAAATTCCTTAATCTATTTTTGCTGATTGAAATTGGTATATCCGCTAAGCTATCCACATTATAATACCTTCTCTATGCGATAGACTCAAGTTTCTGATTTGAAAATGTCCATATTTTGGACTATATCACTAAACTAAAATATAGAAAGAATTTATTACTCATTATGAATATAGCTATCTTAATCCCTGCTTATAACGAGGAACGCTCCATTCGTGAAATAGCAGTAGGCGCACTCAAATTTTCAGATAAGGTCATCGTCATCGATGACGGCTCCACTGATAACACCATTAATAAACTCAAGGAACTACCGGTCTTATTGATACAGCATAAATCCAATCAAGGCAAAGCCGCCGCTTTAAGGAGCGGATTAAAAAAAGCGTGTGAACTGGACGTAGATGCTGCCATTACAATTGATGCTGATGGACAACATAAACCTAAAGATATCCAGCGCTTTATTACCGCAGCGCAACAAACACCGGATAAGATTATTATCGGCGCGCGGCTGGCGCAAAAGGATAAAATGCCTCGCAAACGCTATCTTGGCAATAAGATAGGAAGTTTTTTTGTATCCTGGGTCGCTGGATATCCCATAGAAGACAGTCAATCAGGTTTCCGCTTATACCCGATATCATTGATCAGACAACTTGATATGAAGCTCAGCCGCAAAAAATATTTTGTCTTTGAAACTGAGATTCTGATTAAAGCCACCAAGCTTGGATATCAGAGTCGCTCTATTAAAATTGACGCAATTTACGCAGAAACTTTTCGACCATCACATTTTAGACCGATTCTCGATACTCTCCTCATTGCAAAATTTCTTGGATGGGAATTCATGAAACGTGGTTTCAATCCGCCAGGACTTTATAGAATCACGTTAAAGCCTCTTTTTCACAACAGCCGTCTAAAACACATCGGTGCATTGCAATGGTTTACGCTAGTGCTTTCCAACTCGATTATTTTATTAACACTCGGCCTGTCTTTTTTTTATCTCGTTAGTCGCTGTTATAAAACTGCAAAACACACTAATGCGACCTGTGAAAATTCCGACTTTCTGCTGGTATTAGGCATGCGCCTTGTTAATGATTTACCTTCTCAAGACAATATTACCCGTCTTGACAAGGCCTTTGAATCATTGAAAACACGACCGTCTTTAAAGGTACTCGTCACGGGAGGATACACCGGCAATTCAAACATTTCCGAAGCCCGCGCTTGCACAACTTATTTAATCGATAAAGGCATCGACCCACAACGCACCTACCTTGAAGAAAATTCGATATTTACGGTGACAAACCTGCAAGAAAGCCGCAAGCTATTGAGTGAAAATAACTATCAACAATGTTCAATTATTACTAATCGCTATCATTTATATCGCTCGTCAATACTGGCAAAAGATTTAAAACTTAAATACACACTTTGCGCCGCCGAAAGTAAATTCACGTTAAACCCGTTCAATTTCTT
>QILK01000115.1 GCA_003233345.1 Gammaproteobacteria bacterium
AGTGTAAACCCGGCCGTTTTACCGGTCCCTGTTTGCGCACCTGCCAGAATATCCCGACCTTCGAGTATCACCGGGATCGATTGTGCCTGGATAGGCGTAGGTTGGGTATACCCATTTTCACGTACAGCATTACACAGCTCGGCCGATAGGCCAAGAGAATCAAATGACATGGAAATTAACTCCTGAAAGCTTTGGATCGGCCTACCCGTTGTGTATTGGGTCGGTCAAAGGCGGATACATCTAAATAAGTAAGAAATGCTCTGAAGTCGACCGAAGTACCCCAGAAAGAGCAGCATTGTACCAGAAGATTAGTAAATATGAAGCTTTTTTGTGTGTTATTCTCGGATTTTACCTTGATCTATGGGCCTATTTCTATTTTCAATACGCAGAATCATTCCGCGCAGCCTGGTCGCAGGGCTAACCCATATCACTTAAGTTTAATTTACTGTTCTGAGCAGGCCTGGTAATTATCCAGTATTACTTTAGCGTTGCTTAGTGAAATTAACATAATCAAAGGAACTACATAATTGAAGACACTATCAGTAATCATGATAAGCAACAACACACAAAACCATAAGCATACAATCCCGTTAAAAACGACCGCAAGAATACAAGATATCGTTCCTATCCATTTACTTAATCCATACGCTGTTATTAACAAGCCACTGATAATAGACAAATAGACCCCGTATAATATATCAACCTCATCCATCTTTGATTTATCAGCATCGGTCGTTGATAGCAGGTTATCGATTAACCCAAATAACACAGCGACTAGTATTAGTGAATTCAATGCAATCAATAGATGTCTGACGAGCGGGCTATTATAAGAAGTAAAACGCTGAAGAATAGTTAAATACTTATCTGGCTGGTTTTCGGTCATTTCAAATCCCTTTTCATTAGAATGACGTTGCAATATAAAAAAAGTATAGCACAAAAATACCCAGCAACTTTAGCTACTGGGTATTTTTACCGTACCGTAGATTCTCGATAATGTATTGCGCTTAATCAACAAACTCCGCTAGGCTTCCTCGCCTTCATTAGATTAGATTAAACTAGGCTGGACTTGCTTTTGGAAACAACAATTTTTTAAGCCCATAGACAAAAAAAGCCGCGCTTATAATTCCCAAACCAATAACAACACCGTCTTTCCCAAGTGCAGTATAAAGCAAATAGACTATTCTATGGACAGTCATTTCGCCACCCTGTGTTTCCAGCTTAACTAAATCTTCATACAAATAAGGAATAAATCCAGCAATGACTGGGGCCAGGATTAACGCAATCCAGGCATTTTTCCGACTCTGCGCTTCTTCTGATAACTTTGCCCTTCTTATTACGCCAACCCGGTATAATTGTAAAATAACACCAACACCGAATACACAAAACGCAACTAGAAAGCCAATGGCCAACACTAGCAATGCACTTTCATTTTGCGTGTTACCTTTCGAAATCAGGATAGTATATCCACTAATCCCAATGACCGTAATCATTGAACAAGAGATCAGTACCGTGACAATTTTTCGAGTACGAGCAAGCCAAGAAATAGTATTTTCATCAACTTCAGGATCAATTGCAGAGGCCCTTATGAGAAACACCCCTAATAAATAGATAGGTGTCCATATTAGAGCAAAGGATAATACGGCACTGGAAATACGAATAAACAGTACCCTGTCGACCTCGATTTTCACGCTCAATAGTGTGATAAAATATTTTTGTAATCCTGTCTGATACCAGTATTCGTATCCACAGTAAGCCAATACCAGCAAAAAGGTAATACCCGAATATACAAATCGTTTCATGCGTTAATAGCTCCTTGTTACAAAAATTTATGTTTTTAGTTTTATTCAGGTTATTAACGTCGAATTAAAAAATTTGGTTTTATCGGGTCGAACAAAATTGACCAAATTAGCCCTGTCAACAGCAATTTTGACACTGGCAAGACTAACGCTCAGTCGAAATTTTAATGCGCTATCAGTTGCGATTTCTTAACGCTGCGATTCGCACGTCCAATGGCGGATGGCTCATAAATAACGCTTTTAAACCTTTACCCAGATTCGCGTTAATACCAAATGCAGCCAGTTCACCAGGCATGTCCTCTGGCTGATGTGATACTTTCAAGCGTTCTAACGCCGCAATCATATTCATCGTATTTGACAATCGGGCACCGCCTTCATCCGCTTTAAATTCCCGTTTACGAGAAAACCACATCACAATGACAGTTGCCAATATACCTAAAACAATTTCTGCGATAATGGTCGTGACATAATAACCAATCCCGTATCCACGCTCATTTTTAAGTATGACACGATCGACCAATGTGCCGATTATTCTTGATAAGGCAATAACAAAGGTGTTTAACACCCCCTGCAGTAAGGTCATAGTAACCATATCACCATTGGCCACATGGCTGACTTCATGGGCGAGTACGGCTTCGACCTCGTTGCGGCGCATATGTTCTAACAAGCCGGTGCTGACGGCGACCAACGCATTATTACGGCTCATACCGGTTGCAAACGCATTTGGCTGTGGCGATTCAAAGACGCCCACTTCGGGCGTACCGATACCTGCCTCTTGCGCCTGCCGGGTAACTGTCTGCATTAGCCACTGCTCAGTCTCATTCTGTGGCTCTGCGATTATCTGCACGCCCATAGATTTTTTTGCCATCCATTTGGAAATAGCCAACGATATAAACGCACCGCCCATTCCAAAAATGGCTGCAATTATAAATAGCCCAGGTAAATTGATACCGAGCTGTCCGGTAACCATCTGATCAATGCCTAGCAGACGCATCGTTAAACTAAGTAACAACAAAATTGCTAGGTTGGTTAATACAAATAAACTAATTCGTTTCATCGGCTTTCTCGGTTTGTTAGCGCTCGTGGTTGCGCTGGATATTATTATACGCAATAGCAAGCACGGCAATAAAAAATATGTGTGACAATATCCTTATCACACTGGCAATGATTACTAATAATAAAGGTTTAGAGGGTAATAAATGTATCCACATCATTAATAACCTGGGAATGACAACAACCAGAAACAAGTAATTTTTATAAATTCTGGAAACTTGCCAAGCGTCTTTAAAAGTCATCTTATGCTCTAACGCGGTCGCAGGATAAATCAGTGATACTCGTGCCACTACCATAAATATACAATATATAAAAAACAATAAAATCAAACTAAATATAAAACCCAGCGCCGGGTCTTTGGCGAGATAACGGAAATCAAAACTGACAAGAAAATAAAATGATAAAAGAAGAAACAGATCAACCGCGATCACATAAAGTATAAACTTGCTTTCGCGTATAGACCATGTCCTTAACCCCCACGCGGGTACCGCTTCTTTTCCTTTTAAAAGAACCCGGTAAACAGTGATCGCAAGCACTGAATAAGCAATTAAAGAAAAAAATTTTAATAGCCACGATAGCGCGACGGATCGATTAAAATAACCAATTAAATCCAGTAAAATATAAAAGAGAACCGGTAAAATAAGCGTTTTTGCCAGTATGTTCCGGGAGCGTATAATTACAGCAATCGCCTCACCGATAGTTTCGACGATTTTAATAGGATTTTTACTCATAAAAATATCAATGTTTTTCTCTAGAATTTACGATATATGGCAAACATTCTATTATTTCAAGGCCTAAACACCTAATGTGGGCCCTCTTTCCCACCGTGTATTGCTTCTATCGGTAAAATAACTTCGGTCATTAATTCGTTAGCCGGTACTTGACTGGGATCGTTTAAATAGATTTCACGCATCGCCGCCCGTTGCTGATAGCCGTTTTCCTGAGCCCAGGCAAACAGCGAATGAAACGCAAGGCCCAACTCCTCGTAAGGCCCCCTGAGCATTAACCAGGCAACCTTACCACCTTCGATATCGATAATACTCGATTCCTTAAGCGCAGGATAAGGCTTGTTAACGCCGATACAGGCGATTACCTTGACTAGATCACTTTT
Organism: Gammaproteobacteria bacterium; assembly: GCA_003233345.1. Taxonomy (GTDB): domain Bacteria; phylum Pseudomonadota; class Gammaproteobacteria; order SZUA-21; family SZUA-21; genus SZUA-21. The sequence continues at coordinate 3,961 of QILK01000115.1, forward strand.
ATCAGGATCGGAGTTAATACACATAACCGGATTGACAAAATCCCGGCCAAATGTTTGCAATTCATTATATAAATCGTAAATCAATTCAGCCGATTCTTTTAATAGCTTATCCAGCGGTATTTTTCTCGACCGGCTAGCAACAATACAGGCCGGATCTTCTCTAATTGCAATATCAAATGGAATAAGTTGACCACTATCACTAATACGTTCCAAGGAATTCAAGACACTACGTTTATGCGCTAGCTCGTGTGACAACTGTTGTTTCTGCTGCTCGACCAGTCGGTGCAAGTTTTCTTTGTGACTGTCTAGCATCTCCGAGATCACGCTAATGGGTATATCCAATAAGCGCAACATGGCTATCATCACCGCTTTTTTCGCCTGGGACTTGGCATAATATCGGTAACCGCTATTGGCATCGACATGTTCTGGTCTAAGCAAACCAATATCATCATAATGTCTGAGCGCCTTGATTGATAACCGACAGCTCTTAGAAAATTGCCCTATAGGCATTAGCTTTTTGCTCATGCTGGTTTTGCTCGGGCACTCAGCCAATAATCATATTTTTGCATTGGGATTAGATTTAGTAAGACACAAGCTATACAGTCTCATATAAACCATGTTGTTTCAAGAATTCAGGACTTGCTTCGATTACCTGAAAGACGTCTACCGGTAAACCACTGGGATCGACTACAAAAAAATGTCTTTGCCCCCATTCCTCATCACATATTTCCTTGGTAATGGTCAAGTCCAAGTCGATGGCTTTTTTGTAAATATCATCTACATTATCAACTTCGA
>QILK01000060.1 GCA_003233345.1 Gammaproteobacteria bacterium
CAAACACCAGGCCAAAGCGTAATATAACGCGACGAACGGACAAAGCTTCAAGTTCGTCCGTCAATTGCTCCCATTTTTCGCATAAGCCTGCAGCAAATCCACTACCGGCAGGTGAACTCTCATCAACAGGTGACACACTTTTAGCCCCATAAAATCCAATCGCTGATGTCTGTATCCACACAGATGGACGTTGCTTTGCGCGTTTTACAAAACGCATCAAGTCATTGGTGACATCAAACCGGCTATTCTCGATAATTCGCCTACGTTTTTCCGTCCAGGGTAAACCAACAACCGGCGCGCCCGCAAGATTGATAATCGCATCAAATGCTTCATTTGAAGAAAGTGCATCCGCACTCTGAATGGCTCGCACCTTACCTGAAAACTGGATGGCCGTCGCGACCGGCTGCCGGGTCAATAGTGTAAGATCATGACCTTCATACAGTAACTCTCTTACCAGCGCACTGCCAATAAACCCTGTCCCACCGGAAATTAATAAGCGTCTATGCTTGCCCAGATCCAGTCCAAGCTGTAGCGCCAGACGCTTAACACCCCAAGCCGCAAAACCATCACGAATGCCAGACAATGCCACTCCTATTGCCGCCAAGGTTAAAAACCAGGATTTCCATCCATAGTCAACAGAATAAAAATCTGTTGGTAATGAAAACCACCGAGGCAATTCAATAGCAAGCAGTATAAATACAGCACCACCATTAATCGCTAACAACGTATGGGTAATACGCTCTGACTTGGGTAGCAAACGCGTGGTATCTTCAATCACAAAATCCCACAAGGTCAAAACAACCTCTATGACAACTATCGTAATTAATACTAACGTCCAATAACCACCCCACTCATACCAAGCCAGACCAATAAAAACAATTCCATAAAGTAGCGCGCGAACTGAATGAATCGCCAGTTCGACACGAGCGGTTGGACATCGGTGCAGCGCGACCTTGAATTCATGATGATAAAGCGTATCAAACGCGCCCATTAACGCTTGTACAATCATTAGATTAATAAACAATTCAATCATAATGTGCTCCTTTGCTATGACGCAAAATCAATTTTCATTAGCGAACCATTAAGATGTCTCTTATTTAAGATGTCTTTTATTTTAGTAATTTCTGTAATAACAGAAATATATAAGCTTTAAAAAAAACCTTTCGAGTCAATTATGCTAACACCGGATGTCTTCATGACTTACCCAATAACTTGGTGACCTTGGCACCCAGCTTCATCAGCTTCATCAAAGTCGACTTTGGCACGCGACTCATTTGCTCATACCATCCAGTCACTGTTTCCAGAAACTTAGTCATTTCCCTGATCCGCTGTTTAATTTCATCCGGTGTTTTAGTGTCTTTATCAGCCTCCAACTCGCACTGACGTAAAAGTGTTAAGGTGGGATCAAGCTCTCGTTTTTTTCGCTGCTCGACCACACAATTAAAGATCTCCCACATATCCTTCATCGATTCAAAATGATCGCGACGATCACCCAAAACATGAATCACCTTGACCAACCCCCACGACATCAACTCTTTCAAACTAGTGCTGACATTGGAACGTGCTACCCCCAGAGTTTCGCTAATTTCCTCTGCATTCAGTGGGTTAGAAGACAGATATAACAAAGCATGAATCTGGGCCACAGTGCGGTTGACCCCCCAACGGGTCCCCATTTCACCCCAGTGAACAATAAATTTTTCCATGACAGCTGTAAGTTGCATAAGTTTATTTCAGTGTTTTCTGTTATTACAGAAATTAGCAAAATCGTGCTGGCCTGTCAAGATATTTGGTAGAAAGTTAACCCCCTTCACCCTTCAACAAAGAGTGGCATGAGTATTGTGATTGATTTTTATGCTGAGTCTGACTTTAATCCAAAATTATGTAGATATCCGATTAATTAATTGAAGGTTGAACTAACGCTTTCCATAACTCAGGAGAAAACGGTATACGATTGAACGACCATCCCTCAAGTTCTGTGGGTCTTGTGCTACATCGGTCTCCCTGTTGTGGCTCACCGAAGGTCATCACACCATTTTTGAGCTCTACAAAATCCATCATTTCACACTTGCGGAATGGCAAAAGTGGAGCGCCACAGTTATCTAACGATGTATCCAAGGATTTCCCTACCTGTAAAGCACAATCGCTAATACCGATCGCGGAAAAAAACGCTGGGTTATCGACATAGGGTGTTAACTTGCTTAGACGATCCTTCCATACCATATTGTAAGCTTTTGAATATACCGTGGATGCCTCTTCTAGTTTGTATTCCCGAACGATGTCCCAGCGAAGCAGTGGTATTTTCATTTCTTCATCAGCGTAGGCGATTACTATGTGCCATGCATGTGTTCTATCGACATACCAAATTAGATCTACCCATGATCCTTGCACAAAGGATTTTGTACGCCAATAACCTAGTAGTTTTTTATGAAATACATGACGCTTAAAATTTGAGTATGCACTATTGGACCCATTGATTAAGGCCCTAGAGGTTATGTTATTTTCTTCGGCATAGCTTATTCCTGAATAAGCACACGCATATATGACAACAGAAAAAAGTGATGTAATTATTTTATTTCTCATAGATTATTTCCTTATCGTATGTGACTTTACTGATTTCACCTTAAATTAACTTTCTGGAACTAATTGACCAATTAATATTCAGTGATAAACTCAATTTTTATAACGCAGTGCGTATTATAGTGATAACGAAAGTCCACTTCGTTAACCCAGGTTAATAATGATCTGTTTTAATTTAGATAGGCGGCGAGTATTGATAAAAGCCAAAAACCCGAACGGTTGAATAGAGTTTGGTGGATGGATTACAGCGTATGGATCAATGTCTTAAATAGGATAAAGTCGTGCCCAGACATGCGCAATGAGGTCCATATTAGCCCCGAAACAGTTTTAGCTGTTATTGCAGATGAATTAGACTAGCGTATTGAGTCATAAAAGTATTCAAGCTAGCAAGTATAAGAAATAACTTTTCTCTTTATGATTTCCGGATAACGCTAGGGTATCCCGAAAGATTGCGCTCCATTCCGGTTCAGGGGAAATCTGGCGTTGCTGTACTTTGGGCTTAACCTATATCTTGCGCCTGTTGCTCGGTTAGCCCTAGCCGATTTTCTTTTTTTTGTTGCTGCTCGGCTGTTTGAAATCCTTTAACCGGATCATATTTCCCAGCTCGATTGTGAGGGTCATTGATACCCAAAAAGTTACGTGAATCAAGAGCCATTATCCCGGTTCCCTTATCACCGGACTGAAATGACGCAATCGGGCTTCTCTCATGTTTATAAACAAATTTGATGTCACCGGTTTTAATCGCTTCGCGCAAATTACTGGCGATCGCTCTGCCCGTTGGTGTCTTGTCCATTTTTTCCAGTAACTCATTAACGTACTCTTTTGATACTGGAATATCTGTTTCACCTTTCTCCATGCCTGGTTAACCCGGTAACGCTCCATTGTTCGCGGGCTGATGGATACCGCACCGTTAGGAATCGTCAGTTTCATACCGTTTTTGGGTTTCATGACATCAAGCTGCGGGTTGGTTTCAAGAATCGCCAATGTTGCTGTTTCAATATCTTTTTTTGACGCGCCTTTAGCTACATGTTTGGCGACAATGGATTTAAGCGTATCATGCTGATTGATTATATAAGTTTTTGTCATCCTGATCTCTCCCTTAATAACAACCTATCTTTTTATCCTATACAAAAAATCAGGTGTTGTCACCAATAGTCCATCGGGTCCAGAGAATTCCAGACTCACTGAATGTTTTTTCACCGGTTTTGGAAATGAAAACAACTCATTTACGCCGCTTTTATCCAGTGCATAGACCGATTTTTCTGAAATAAAATAGACAGTACCTTGACTGGCAACAACTGTCTGGGCGGCTATCGAAGTACGGTACGCGCTTTGCTCACGTTTTCTGCGGATTCTTGTTCGCGCGATATTGCATTGTGACGATTCTTTTTTCCAACACACATATTTTAACAACAGGAATACTTTTTCATCATCAGTCCCAGCATGTGGAAACGGCACATCAAATACGATGCCCAACCCCTTGCCTAACGGGTAGATGCCCAATGCATTGTGTGTTACATCAATTGATGATGGATATCGCCTTATCTTCATGTTTTCATCGATACATATCACCATGTGCTGACTGCCACCCTTTAGCTTGGGTATCCTGCCTACATCGCAAATAGCCGATGAACTCAACAGTTTTTTATCCTCCACCGAATCGTTTAATGGACTATTTTTAATAGCTTGCGGTAAATGTATTGCTTGTATTTTATCTTTGAAGACGCGATAGATTAGTATCGATACGTTCCAGGGAATCCGGCGAGGATCTGCCCAGGAGGCATTTTTTGTATAATGCTTAAACCATAACGCACCATCAACTGTTTCTCCCAAAAAAATAATCTCTCGAGGGATCGGTTTATGTGGAAATTTAATTGCGGTAAAACTATGACACTGATACTCGTACAGGGTCCCGTCTTTGAATGCGACAAGTAAATGGCCGTTACTGGGAATGACCGAGAGTGTAAAGAAGCCAATTTGCCCACCCATTTTCTTGCGGATCTGATCGATTTTAACTTTGAACCAGTCTGCGAATTTTTGCTTGGCACTATCAGGACAATTATCAGGAAACTGATCGGGCTTTATATAATTTACCGGTTTT
>QILK01000190.1 GCA_003233345.1 Gammaproteobacteria bacterium
CCCTTGAACAAGATACCGTGGATCGAGGTAAAGGATGCGGCGATTAATAAAAAAATAGCCGCGTGATCGAGCCGCTGCATCACATCACGGCCGTCGCCAGGGGAAAGAATATGATAGCTGCCGCTAATGGCAAGCTGAAAAACACAGGCAAACGCAAAGACCAGTAATGAGAGTATTCGCGCGCCGCTGCCACGACCCTTTTTAATCAGGTTAAAAGACAGTACAACAAATATTGCTGCTGCAAGAAGATGTATCATTGAGCTAAATGGATCTGCAAATCCTGGAATTTCGATAATCGATGCGGGTGTATTATTCATTTAATTGGCTAACCGAGTGGGTTTGTTTTATTTTTAATTATGCTGATTTTAGGGTTGGACATGGAACTATAATGTGGTAACAGGTTCCAAAATGAGTAATTCAGTCTATCATATAATCGATGAGGACTTGTATTAAATGGCTAGAAATACATAAGTGACTGATATGTCAGTTTTAAATTAACATTTACAGGGTTTGTAAATTTGAATTGAAAAACTGTTTTAACAATCCATTACGTTATAAAATTAGCGGGTAAGCGAATATATTTTCTACAAAGTCACTGTGTTTTATTGCAGTTGAATAAATAGACAAAATTGTAAATCTATAAAGAGGAATGAAATGGAAGAGAAACCTGATTCTAGCCAGCAGACCGCCATCAATGAGACCGCCGATAAAATTTTAGCGAATGTAAAGAAATTTAATATGCTTTCATTGGTTGGCTTGGGATTGGTGGTAGTGTTTTTTGTATTTATGTTTATCGATGGATTTAATTATCGTTGGTTAATTATGTTACCTATATCCGGTGCAGCTGCGTTTATCCTTTATCGTCAGGATTCGGAAACGCAGGGTTTTGAGAAAAAAATCTGCTACTATGGCTTGATTGTTCTGGCGGCACTATTTGTTATGCGTGATATCTCCATGGCGAGCAAACACCTTGATAGACTTAAAACAGGGGCTACCAGCAATGAGAACTATAAGGCATTGAACACCAAGCTGGACGCCGTGATCGAAAATTTAAAAAACCGTAAAGGAAAATAGTTGTTCCTATTACCTTGAGTTACTCAAATTCTCCAATAGGATAGGCGTATGGAAAGTCCGCAAGATAAACCGGTAACGCCACAAGCGAGTTCTAATTCCGGTCCAAAAATACTGGTCGTCGATGATTCGAAATTAATCCGGGTCGCGGCAACTAAAATTTTGGAACCGGACTATTTGGTTGTGTTGGCACACGATGGTGAAGAGGCTTGGGAAATGATCCAGGCAGATGCCAGTATTCAGGTCGTTTTTTCCGATTTGACCATGCCCAAACTGGATGGGTTTTCACTCTTGAAAAGAGCGCGCGAATCGGATGATACGCGTATCAAGAATTTACCGCTTATTATTATGACACTTGATACGGATGACGAGAGTCGCCGGGAGACGGCGTTGCGGCTGGGTGCGACAGACTTTATATCAAAGCCGTTTAATTCTATCGATCTTAAAGCACGTGCTAAAGCACATGCGACAATGGAAACTATTACCCGGGAATTAAAACATCGGGCAGAATTACTAGAGCGAAATTTTAATAAAGACCCCTTAACTGGATTAAATAATCGAAGTTACTTTGTCGAAAAACTCTGGCAAGACTGTTCTTACTCCGTCAGGCATCAGACGTCACTGTCAACCTTGCGGTTCGATATAGATTCATTTAATCAAATGTTTGTACAAATGGGGAAAGAAAGTGCCCACGGCATCATGCAGGCCGTTGCAGAAAAGGTCTCCACCTGTCTTCGCGATGAGGACACCGCTGCGCGAATAGGATTGTCTACGATAGTCATCGTTGCCCCGGGATCAACACTGAAAGAAGCGAGATTACTCGCAGAGTCTCTGCAGAAACAGGTCGCCCGGATTACTTATACGATGGATTCAGTACAATACAAGGTGCGTTTGTCGATCGCATTGTATTCTCCCGATGAAAGCAAGAATTTTAAACCCGATGATATTCTCCGGGCGCTGGAAAAGCTGGTTAACGAGGCAATGGATAAAGGCGGAAACCAAATTCGGCCTGCTATGCAAATAAATGTTAATAAACCGGCTGACGAAAAAAAAGCAGCGCCTACGGTAGATACCGACGAGTCTGCGGGGATTGAAAGCCGGGTTACCGGATTGGGAAATGGTTTACTCGAAAGTCTGGATGAAGCGTTGTTGTGTCTGGAAACGGGTAACTACGAGCGTGTTAGGGAGAACTTGCCCGCATTGATTCGTAAATTTATTCCCTTGGTTATGTTAGCCGACGAAGATCTAAGAAATGAGTTGGTAAAAAGTCTTAAAGTCTGATTGACGGAAGCTTGACAATTAAGTTTATGAAGAAGTTAAAAATCAGAATATTGACTTTTTTACTCAGTGGGTTCATTGTCCTTGTTATCATCCTTGCATACAATACATTAAGGCTCAAGGCCAGGCAATTTCCCTTTGACAAGGAGCCGCCTGTAAAAAAATCAGCCGTGCTGGCTTTCAGTAGCAATGAATTGGCGCAAAAGCTTTCCGAATTAATCAAGATCAAAACAATTTCATCACGATCAGAACTGTCTAAGGACGACAAGCAGGCGTTTGTTCGTTTTCATCGTTTATTGGCAGAAATGTTTCCACAGTTACATAAGACGCTAGAAACAAAAGTAATCAATCAATATAGTTTGTTATATACCTGGAAAGGCAGCGACCCTGCTTTGAAACCGTTGTTATTAATGGCGCATCTTGATGTGGTGCCTGTCGAATATGAGCAGGGTCAAAAGAAAATCTGGCGTTATCCGCCGTTTGCAGGGAAAATAGACAAGGGTTTTGTTTGGGGGCGAGGTGCGCTGGATGATAAGTCTGCATTGCTTTGCATGATGGCAGCGGTGGAATCGTTGCTAGGTTCCGGTTATCAGCCGCGTCGCAGCATTATTCTCGCCATCGCGCATGACGAAGAGGTCGGTGGGGTTCAAGGAGCAAAAAAAATAGTTGAAGAGCTTAGAAAAAACGGTATTCAACCACAAGTTATTTTAGATGAATGGAGCCCGGTAATAGCAGCCGGTTTGCTCGGCATTAAAAATCCAGTCGCCTTAATCGGCGTCGCCGAAAAAGGTTATATGACCTTGCGGCTGACGGCGACGGATCAGTCAGGTCATTCGTCCAAACCGAAAAAAGAAACGGCTATCGTGCAATTGGCACGGGCGACAACAGCGATAGAAAGCAACCCGTTACCCGTTGTCTATCAGGCGCCAACAAAGCAAATGCTTGAAACACTTGCGCCCCACGCGCCAATGAAACTTAGAATGGCAATCGCTAATATTTGGTTGTTTCGGTCACCGGTGATGGGCGTGTTAGCGGGAAAACCCGAGAGCAATGCATTGATCAGAACAACGCTAGTGACAACTGTTGTCAAGGCAGGTATACAGGAAAATGTTATCCCTTATCGAGCATCCAGTCTGGTCAATATTCGGCTGTTGCCGGGGCAGTCATCTGAGTCAGTGATAAAACATGTGAAAAAAATTATCGCAAACAAACGTATAAAACTTGAAACAAAAGGACCTGTTTATGAGGCATCCACAGTCAGCTCTATGGTTTCCAACAATTACTTGAGGATTGCAAAATCGATCCGGCAATCGTTTCCAAAAGCGGTGATTGCGCCGTCGCTGATGATAGGCGCGACAGATTCACGTCACTACCAGGTTTTAAATGCCCCCGTCTATCGCTTTCGTCCTTTTAAGCTAAAATTGACTGATACCTATGGTATACATGGGGTTAATGAGAAAATTTCAGTTAGCTCTCTGGCGCAGGGCGCTAGATTCTACATGCAATTGATCGGAAATTTTGATAAATGAACGATCAACTAACAAATTTGTCAAATTAGAAATCGAAGGTAATATAAAGTAAATTAAATGTATGAAACGATAGAAACACCAAAACAACAGTTGGCGTGTATGGAAATCTGGGGCGGTAACGACCAACTGCATTCCAATGTAGAACTCCATGGTATCAGCGCGTGGGTCTATAGTCAGCCTCATGGACAGTCGTTGCAGGGCGGCGATATTCACTATATGACTTCATGTGCAACGGGTCGCATTACCCGGGTATTTATCGCCGATGTTAGTGGTCATGGCGAAATGGTTTCATCCAGTGCTGTTTATTTAAAGCGTATTATGCGTCGTCATATTAATAGAATTTGTCAGAAAAATTTGCTGACCGATATCAACAGAAATTTCAGCCAATATTTTGAACAACAAGAGCAGGAAATTTCTGCGCCGGGACAATTTGCGACGGCAGTTACCATGACCTATTTTGCCCCCACTGGAAAACTTGTCTATAGTGTTGCAGGTCACCCGATACCTTTGATTTTTCGTGCCACTGAAGGCCGATGGTATTCCTTGCATAACGATATTAGTAAGCAAAACAAAATATCAGGGATACCGCTAGGGATATCTGCTGAAACCATCTATGAGCAACAGGAAGTGACGCTTGCTGATGGCGACATTATCTTATTGTATACCGATGCGCTACTCGAGGAGATTGAGAAAAACGCCAAAGATCATGGGATTAAAACGATTATTGATTTGCTCAATAAAGCCGGACACGGCGACTACAATCAAATAATCCCGACGTTACTGAGTGACA
>QILK01000038.1 GCA_003233345.1 Gammaproteobacteria bacterium
GCTTCGCGTGATGCTTTGCGTGATGCTTCTTAACAAAATGCGGATGTCTATAATTATGCACTAAATGTTTATAGTGATGTTTATAGTGATGTTTATAGTGATGTTTATAGTGATGTTTATAGTGATGTTTATAGTGATGCTTCGCGTGATGTTTTGCATGATGCTTCTTAACAAAATGCGGATGTCTATAATTATGCACTAAATGTTTATAGTGATGTTTCGCGTGATGATTCTTAACATGCTTATGATCATCATGTCGGTGATGGATGTGGTGTCGGTAATGGATGTGGTGTCGGTGATGGATGTGATGCCAATGGTGATAGACATGATGGCGACGATGATGGTGGTGTTTTTTCGGAATAGGCCGTTTGATACTGCTATTGCTTGCTCTAGCCGCTACATCCCTTTTACTACCGTATTTTGCACGATGTTTAGGAACATGATAATACGCAAGCTTATTAATAGTTGTATGTGGACGACTGTGATGAAAAGGCACCATATGCGAAAAAGATTGTCCTACGACAGGTTGCTTTTTCTTTACGGTATGCTTTTTCTTTACGGTATGCTTTTTCTTATAGCTATAGCCATTATCTGGACCACCGCCTTTATTTATAACTGATTGCGCCTGTACCGCAGCAAATGGCAGAACCATAAACGCGGCAGAGATCAAGAATGCGAATCGCTTGACCATGAGTAGACCTCCTCTAGTATGCTTAGAATTTTATTGAGTTTCATTTATTAATTAATTAACAACTCTTTACATCTTTAACGTTATTGCTTTAACTTTAGTTTAACTTTACTTCTACTACTTATTTACAAACCACGGCTACCTATTAATCACTAACAAATAGTCGTATTTGTTCTGGTATAATCAATACAATAATATTGACTTTAATTTGGTGTATTCAGAGGATCATTCATGGCTGTTCAGGAGCTTGCAAGTTACATATTAAAGATAATACTGGCTTACGTACCTAATAAATCCCCATAAACTAGATTTTACTACTCAACGGAACGCCTCGTAAAACTCACGATATTTTCGTAAAATTAGAAAAGAGAAGCCCGCTAAATCCATTTTAGTCCCAACACCTAAATTTCATACTACTTTATGAAATTCCCCATACCGCTACTGCTGCCAAGTATCTTTAAACTATAAAACTTTATGATTTGTATTTATGATTTGTATTTATGATTTGTATCTTACTACATCATTTTCATTGGTCAATCAGTTTAACGGTCAGTTGTTAAGACCCGGTTAAAAAATCGAAAATAATTTTAATTATTAACCATCACTTAACATGTGTTAAGTTTTAGTTAATTATTGGCGTTAAAAGCAGCCCTATATAATTAAGTATCGCCCATTCGATTTTTTTTTATAGAAATTTCAACTTTTGTATTTGATATTGAATTTTTGCAATAATTTTATAATTTCCGTGGGTCTTAATATTTGCTTGTAATTCATTTTTACTTAATTTGAATTTTAAAAACACCCCAATTTGATTTTCATAATCATTTCTGGACAAAACATAACTATTGCATATCTCTTCAGCCACTGTATTGCGGTTATTTAAATCTGAATTTATCAATGAACGCCTGGAAAGAAAATTGGCAACAATAAGTCCATGCTCTGTTGTATTTTTTAGTAGCAAACGTACCCAATTGGCATCAATATTAACAGCACGGTAAGGCTCGTTATTTTTTTCACCGAATAAGTCATCTATAATCATATCAAATGGCTTACCCCTATAGTGCTTAAGCCACTTAACTGCATCTGCATGATATAATTTTATACGCTTATTTTTAATTCCTTTTGCCAATCCAAAATATTGCTTGGCAATTTTTAAATGAATCGGGTTTAATTCAACACCCGTGATAACCACACCGTTAATATGTTCTAGTAACTGGCGTATTACCGCCCCACCGCCAACACCAAGAACAAGAATATTATTGATACTTTGTGTGCTAAAAAATGCGGGCAACATTAGTAAATCCCAAATCCCATTTGAAATTTTTAGTCTTGAATTATATTGGCTATGGAATACGCCATCAGTATATAAACGAACCGTGCTCCCTGCTGTTCTTACCTCGTAGCGAATATTGTCTATTATTTTTGACCATATAATAGCCACAAAATCTTCTTTCTCTATCTCAAAGGAACCATCAGCTTATCATTAAAATTAGCATGTTACCTACCACAATAGATTTTCTTGATCGTTATTTCTTTGGTAACCACATATACATTTGCCCACGTATGTTAGTCGGTGAATCACTGATCAGTTCCAGTTGTTGTAGTTGTTGCAAATTCCATGGATAGCGTAGGTACACGGAGCTATGAGAGCCAGACTCTTTTGCAAAAGGACCCAATTGTAAACTAAAACTTTTAATTTTTATGTCGGCTTTTTTCTTGGTCATAGATGCAAGACAGGACTTTTGTTGTCCGGCGACAGACTTCTTTGCGCACCAGTTCTTAATACCTGATTGCAGGCATGCCTGCCTGATTTTATCCAGCTTTATTTCTAGCTTGTTAAATCGAAAATAAGCAAATACTTGTCGAGTTCTGTAACTAAATCTGCCGTATTTTTTACCCAGATTCTGTAAACCATTCTCCATTAACCCCACAGCAACCTTATCGATATCAATCTTTGAAGGCACCTGTACTTCAATCCGCTGTACAATGGTAAACGTTGCCAGCTTTTCATCTGGTTTTGAATTATTTTTCATCGATCTATAACGACTTGATTTATACCGCTGACTTCTAGGCTTAGCTTCACGCACGTAACGAACTCGCTCTGTGAGCGATATTTTCGCACCGTGTTTAACCGTAATTTTTTTAATCTCGGATACTTTTTTATTTAACTCTTTTATCGCCATTTTCAAACTGCTGTTTTCTACACTAAGACCGCCAATAATGACAGCATAATCTGGAACAAGTTGATCATGGCAAGTACCATTAATATAGTATTGCCCACTGGATATCGCACTTCTTTTTTTAGCCATCGCAACCTGCGACACTAGTGACGCAATCAATACAAATACAGAAATTTCGACTATTTTCAGTTTGCTTATTATTTTCATTTCCAACGTCCCGTCGCTAGTTTTCAACTTTAACTTAAAAAGCAATTATTGCGCCAGTAATCACACTCTAGGTATAATATTCGCATGCAAACCCGCTCACTTACACCCGCCACCCACCAGATCATTGTCCTCGACTTTGATTGCACTATTACCCGGGCCCATACAGGCGGGTGTGCCCGATCGCCGATTTTCCGCGCCAACAATTTTATACACTCAAATGTCAAACCTGGTTTTCAACAGTTTGTCACCCTCGCTATGGAGCAGGGTCTGCGTTTATATATCGCCACCTATGGCGATGACAATTTTGCAAACGGCGATAACGACGTTGCTGGCCACCAGCTAGTAAAACTCTATATGGATACCTTATTTGGCGAAAAGCAGCAATTGTTTAATTTGCCCTCCAGGCTGCCGATAAAGGCCCCCCATGATTACAATAATATTATTGCGAGTTATAGCAACGACCGTAAGCAAACTCATTTAGAGGCTATTTGCTTGCAAGAATCTCTGACAAATAAAGCAGCCTTACAAAAATTACTCTTAGTCGATGACGATCCGGTCAATGTTGAATATTTCTCATCAAAAGGCTGTTCTAGCCTGGATCGCGATCCTATATTGGCCGCAGAAAAAGCCAGGGACGACACGCTATTTTTAAATATTTTTAACTATATCAACTAAGTATTTAGCACTTATTGACCTGATCGCGTTTCAAAAAACACACACGGGCGAATTTTATGCTACGCTTGGGAGGGATTAACTTGTAATTAACAATATGTCTAACGCCGATCTGATATTTGAATTTCCAGAAATAAAGACTTCACGCATAATACTCCGGGCGTTCCTGATTTCAGATGCGGAGCCTGTTAAATTGTTGCTAGATGATAAAGCCGTCGCAGCAACAACCCTGAATATTCCCCATCCTTATACGTTAGAAGATGCACGAACCTGGATAGAAAAGCATAACCAGCAATTTGAAAAACGCGCATCTCTGGTTTTTGCCATCTGCAAACGTAGCGATTTAACCCTAATTGGGGCCATTGAGCTGCACCTGTTTACTCGCCATAATAATGCTATGATCGGTTACTGGATAGGTCGCGACCACTGGAACCAAGGATTTTGCACTGAAGCCGTCAAAGTACTAATAAGTTATAGTTTTGAAACTATGAATCTGAATAAAATTTATGCATCTGTATCGACCATCAATCCGGCTTCGAAAAGAGTTTTGGAAAAAGCTAGCATGGTTCATGAAGGCCATAGGGAACAACATATTAAGAAATGGGGAGCCTTCTATGATACGGATGATTTTGGTCTTGTGCGTAGCCATTATTTCGACTTGGTTAAAAACGGTGAATACTAAAGCTATTTAGTGTCGTTGCAGTTTGTCTTATTTTGATTAGGGCTATTATCCTTTTTTAGTCCGCCCCTCTTTTTACCGCCAGCCACAAGTTTTTTTCAGGCCAACAACCTGCGGTTGTAACTGTCCTGAAAAAATCTTCTG
>QILK01000264.1 GCA_003233345.1 Gammaproteobacteria bacterium
TTTTTCACTTTCCCTGGTTTCTCCACTTAATAGGCATCCCTACGATTGTTTGTAAGCGTCAGATAATTAGCAGGTGCACAAAAGATGACGCTTACAAAACATATACCCGTAAACTTATACCCATACCCTTAATACTTGACTGATTGTCACTTATAATATTCGTGTCTATTTTCTACCTATATATTTGTCCGTACCATTTAGGGTCAAATTTACTTTGGCTATCCGCTCTAGAGTATTTCCATGATGTTCTCTTTTATAACACAATTTTTTATTCGCAACTTGAATTTACATTTTTTATCGACGCATTCCGCTATATTATTTATCCTTTAATATAAAGCAAGAGTATAAAATCAATAATTTTCGTAATATCAAATACATAGCAATCTCCAGAATGATAAAGTAAGAGGTAAGGAGCACTCTTGCATGCTAATCTTCTAGAATAATTAATTATTTTAGCCTAATCGTTTTTGCTATAAATAACGGGATAGATTTACTGGGGAGATTATGCAAATTGATACCAATAGCCACACACCGAGAATTATAGATCTTGCACAAACCAGTGCAGAGAATGGAAATGTTGTCTGGGCTCCTGTGAAATCGATTTGGTACTGGTTTCACACAATTACTGCAATTGTTGGTGGGGTGTTGGCATTTTCCTGGAGTGCGCTGCTGGTTTTTTTGGTGTTTACCGCAGCGACTCTGTGTCTTGGTCATTCCTTAGGTATGCATCGTCGTCTTATTCATAATAGTTACGCCTGCCCACTTTGGTTGGAATATTTTTTTGTCCACCTAGGTGTATTGGTAGGCATGGCAGGGCCTTTGGGAATGATGCATCAACATGATTTACGTGACTGGGCACAGCGTAAACGCCACTGTCATGCGTACCTGCGACACGGCAAGCGGTTTTGGTATGATGCCTGGTGGCAATTGAATTGCGATCTCAAGTTTGATCACGCACCGCAATTCAAACCAGAAGCCAGAGTGGCAAAAAGTAAAGTTTACCAATTCATGGAAAAAACTTGGATGTGGCAACAGTTACCGTGGGCAGTATTATTGTTTTATTTAGGCGGAATTGAGTGGCTTGTATGGGGAATATCGGTTCGTATCACTGTGTCTATAACAGGTCATTGGCTGGTAGGGCATTTTGCTCATAACAAGGGTGAGCGTGACTGGCATATAGAGAAGGCAGCAGTGCAGGGGTATAATGTGAGATTTGCCGGATTAATTACGATGGGTGAGTCATGGCACAATAACCATCACGCGTTTCCAGGGTCTGCATTACTTGGGCTCTACCCAGGACAAATGGATGTAGGATGGTGGGTTTTGGAATATTTGCGAAATGTAGGTTTGGTATGGGATATCAAATTACCTGAGCACTTTCCTAGAAGAGACGCGTTGGTATCACTACCAACAAGAAAACACCAACGTGATAAAATGCGCAAACCCAGGTCTTGTCCGGTAAGCAATTTTATATCTCGTCGATAAAATTATAGGGGTCAAATCTTGTATTATACCTATTTATTATTGTTGTATTACAAATAAGCGAAACTGACCAAGAGCATCATTTGGCAATCTATTTAGGTTAATACTTACTTGAAGTTTATTTGGTATTATACAAAACTTGACCCTGGTGATCCTTGATCAGCGTCGATAGTACTAACCAGTGGTGTTGTTGTATATTTATTCACCAGTTATTTAACTATATTTGTTCATTAGCCATTCAATTTAGATTAGTTATATTGTATACCTATACTGACAATAATCGATCTTGAATGGATCTAGGAGTGAACATGAACAAAATTAACAAATCAATAATAAGTGTGAGCCTACTCGCAGTAGCCATGAACTTTTCAATGAGTACGGTTACTTATGCGGGGGAAAAAGAAAACATACGTCATAAAATAAAAGACGCTGTCTTTAATAGACATGGCTATAATAACCGAGGTTATGACAAACACGGATTTAATAATCGCGGTTATAACGTACATGGCTATGATCGTAATGGTTACAACCGCACTGGTTACAATCGCCAAGGCGCTCGGCTCCATGGGTACAATGCTGCTCTGTATAATAACGGTTTTAACCAACGTGGTTACGATCGTCACGGATATAATAAGCGTGGCTACAATAACCGTGGATACAATAGGCATGGTTTTTCTTCACGCGGCGTATACCTTAAGCTTCATGATAGAAGAGTAACGCGTGGGCGAGGACATAGAAGACCTCGTACACACTAAAGGCCACAAGTTTTAAAAATTTCGCTTTAGCTGGTTTGAACTCAATATTGTTTTTAAGCAATTCTTTGTTTAAGCTATTCTAAAGCGAGTTGCTACTAGAGCCTGGTGTTATCAGTCGCAGTTAGTAACAAAGCATGGCGGCTAGGAAGACAGTTTGGAGATTTTTCTAACAGTTTTTCGATTGATAAAGAAGTTGTAAGTTTGGTTGCGAAACAGAATGGCCGAGTAAGAAGAATACTATATACGTTTTTGTCCGGGTATTACGATCAAGCTGACTCAAATTAAGAAAAATTCTCCATTAAATGAAAAAGCAATGGAAATGCTGGATGTATTCAAAGTAACAGCATCGGAGGCTCCAACGGATAATCCGGCTTATCAATTGCTAGCGGTGAAATAGAGAAGCGTCATGTCTTGAATTTAGCCGATTTGTGGCTCGTGTCTTAGCAACTATCTTGCAGCACTACCGCACAAGATAGCTGGATAAACGAAGAACATTATCCTATTGCTCAATACCCACATCCCGTAACAATAGCTTCAGCTGAAATATTGGAAAAAGCACGCCTTGATTATAATCAGGAAATGGAGCTCCGTAATACTGATAAAGGTGTTTGGAATAACACATCACTTTTCTTTTGTTATGGCGAAAAATAGTGAAATACATGGGTATCATGGTGAAATGGATTTTTAGATGCAACTTAACCTTAGCTTAGCGTAACGAAGACAATAATGGAAATTGATGTGACTTCGATTATAGTGGAAAAATTGTCCCGTAATCGGGGCCCTGATCCACTTAACCCCGACAACCGAATCGTACCAGACTCTGAGCGACCTTGTTGGTATGCCTTTAAGCCAGCGAGAGCGCAAGAATATCAAATATCAACCATAGAGGCATTCAGCAGTGGAAACGCATAAGCAATCGTTCCAGCACCACAAGATCAGATACCCGTTACCCTCGGGTAGCCATGACCGGTTTTTGCTCCTGCAAAACCGGCATACATGCCATCCATGGCAATAACGTGGGCACAACGCTTGAAGCGGGTTTTCGAAGCTACCACGTCCTGCTCTCGCCCCTTACCTACAGTCCCTGTAGGCAATATCGACATCGAGACATGCGGAAAATGTGGCGGTCCAGTTAAGGTCATCGCCTGCATCGAAGACCCGGTGGTCATCAAGAAAATACTTACGCACAGACAAGAAAAACCAGTTCAGCAGAATTTTCACCGTTACCCGAGAGCCGGGCACCACCACCGCTAAGCTTTTTTATACTCCAGGTTTATTCAATCAAGTCCGGTTTATTTTCTTCCAACCAATGTTTGACATCATGCAATAAACTTTTTGCGTATTTCACACACTCATCCACTGCGCTCACGGGCACAGTATCACCCGAATAATCAGCAACATTTCGCTGCTTTCTCAGAGCATCCAGCACAATAACGGTTTGACTATCTAAACTAATTGTTTGACTGAGCACTTGTATCATTGTCATGTGGTGACCTGGCTTACTCGTCAATGTTCTGTACCCATTGGCCTGCAATGCGGTATTAGATAATTGCATAATCGCTTTATACGCGGCATCGAATCGATTTTCATTACTTATCTCCATTACATGTGCATCCGCTATATTACGTTCAGCTGACGATAATAATCGCTTGATCACAGAGGCATCAGGATCAATGGTTTCTAAAGTCCTGCCCACTAAATTATCCAGACTCATGAGCATCTCCCATTACATCTATTCGTGGTTTTGCCAAAATTTCCTTTATAAAAGCGTCTTTTTTATCTTTCATTTGATTCCATTCTTTTCTGCTATAAATTTTTGGATTGATTTCTCGTCCTAACGTCGCCTGTGCCGAATAAAGATTAGTCACAATTTCAGTAAACCCAACGTCACCAATAATCATCAAGTCGATATCACTCGTCGCTGTCTCTTTGCCACTCGCGACGGAGCCGAAGATAAATGCCCAGTCTATTTGCTTTGTAAGCGATGAAAGTGCCAGGTTGACTACATCGATTATCCCTATAGTCTTCTTAACAATACCGAGTAATTCTGTGTAAATGGGGCAATCAGCGTTTGCCTTGTAATGATGCTGATTACCTATTTTAGTCATACCTATAATGCCGGCGGCTAACATACGGTCCAACTCACGTTTAATGGTCGCCACACCCATTCCCGTCAAGCGTATGATTTCTTTGGTGTAAAAGCTTTTTTCAGGCCGAACATATAACAGGCCCAGTACCTTTTGCTGGGTAGTCGTAAACAGTGCATCGCCTAACTGACTCATTTTCCATATTCCATAGTTCACAATATGTGTACGATAGTTCATATTTTATGAACTATCAACCATAATTAAACGAATGCTATGCTGGACAGCCTTAAAACTTCAGACCATCTTCGGACCGACAAGTAAACCAGGTATGCGATTCAACTAGTTGTGTTTATTTTCGTTGTAT
>QILK01000159.1 GCA_003233345.1 Gammaproteobacteria bacterium
TAGACGCGATATTTGATCGCGTAGTGACACTCGATGCTGCGGACATTGTACCGCAAGTGACCTGGGGTACGTCACCGGAAATGGTGGTGTCGATAGACGAAGCAGTTCCTGATCCAAAAGCGCAAGCTGACAGCGTCAAACGCGAAGGCATGGAAAGGGCGCTGGCGTATATGCAGCTCAAGGCGGATACACCGATAAAAGAGATTGAACTGGACAAGGTCTTTATCGGTTCCTGTACCAATTCTCGTATTGAGGATTTGCGGGTTGCGGCAAACTTTGTTCAAGGCAAGCAGGTATCATCACGAGTCAAACTGGCGATGGTGGTGCCTGGCTCAGGTCTGGTAAAACAACAGGCTGAGAAAGAAGGGCTTGATAAAATATTTATCCGTGCCGGATTTGAGTGGCGCGATCCGGGGTGTTCGATGTGTCTGGCGATGAATGCCGACAAGTTGGAGCCGGGTGAAAGGTGTGCGTCGACTTCCAACCGTAATTTTGAAGGCCGACAGGGGCAGGGTGGGCTAACCCATCTGGTGAGTCCGGCGATGGCCGCCGCTGCCGCTGTCGCCGGTCATTTTATTGATATACGGACTTTGTAATACCAAAGTAGTCTCAGCGTTGCCACTGGCACATAACAGCATTCGTATTTGAGAGAGTCGCATGAATAAATTTGTAAGCTTTCGCGGAATTGTAGCCCCGCTGGATCGGGCCAATATTGATACCGATGTCATTATTCCCAAGCAGTTTTTGAAATCGATCAAGCGGTCTGGTTTTGGCCCCAATCTTTTTGACGATTGGCGTTATCTGGATCGTGGCGAGCCTGGCGAAGATAACAGCCGGCGTCCGGTTAATCCTGATTTCATACTAAACCAAACCCGCTATCAGCAGGCTTCTATTTTGTTGACGCGTAAAAACTTTGGCTGCGGCTCTTCGCGAGAACACGCACCCTGGGCGCTCCTTGACTATGGCTTTCGCGTAATATTGGCACCGAGTTTTGCCGATATTTTTTTCAATAATTGCTTTAAGAATGGGATTTTGCCAATCATTCTTTCCGACCAGAAAATAGATGACTTGTTTGCGGTGGTGGAATCGCAGCCGGGTTTTAAGCTTGGCGTTGATCTGCAGCAACAGACACTAGTTTCTGAATCGGGACCCACGATAGATTTTGACGTCGATGGGTTTCGTAAGCATTGCTTGCTAGAGGGCCTGGATGATATCGCTTTAACGCTACAGCACGTTGACCTGATAAAGAAATATGAAAAACAGCGGCTGAAGTCAGAACCCTGGATATTTACCGAATAGATTTTAGAGGAGTCAGATGAGTAAAAAAATATTGATATTACCCGGTGACGGTATCGGTATTGAAATTGTTACCGAAGCCGTTAAAGTGCTCGAATATTTACTAAAAAGCGAAGGATTGGCAATCGAGTTAGAGCAGGGCTTAATCGGCGGCAGCGCTTATGAAGCGCACGGTGCGCCGCTGCCCGCAGCAACGTTGGAACTGGCGCAACAGGCGGATGCGGTTTTACTGGGAGCCGTTGGCGGTCCACAATGGGAAGCGCTCGATCGTCCGCTAAGGCCGGAGCAGGGGTTATTGCAAATCCGCGCTGGGCTCGGCTTGTTTGCCAATTTGCGCCCGGCGGTACTTTTTCCGCAATTAGCAGATGCGTCGACGCTAAAACCCGAGGTCGTTGCGGGTTTGGATATCATGATCGTCCGCGAGTTAACGGGTGGGATTTACTTTGGCCAACCACGGGGGATACACACTGATGAAAATGGCTTGAAGGTTGGTGTTAACACGCTGGTTTATAATGAAGCAGAGATCGAACGGATTGCCCGGGTGGCTTTTACTATCGCTTCGAAAAGGGGCAAGCGCGTGTGTTCAGTTGATAAGGCGAATGTCCTTGAAAGTTCAGAGTTGTGGCGACAAACGGTGATCACCGCGAGTAAAAGTTTTGCCGATATCGCGTTGTCGCACATGTACGTCGACAACGCGGCGATGCAATTGGTCAAGGCGCCCAAGCAGTTTGATGTTATGGTTACCGGCAATATGTTTGGCGATATCTTATCGGATGCGGCAGCGATGTTAACCGGGTCGATTGGTATGCTACCTTCAGCTTCGCTCGATGCGGATGGTAAAGGAATGTATGAGCCTATCCATGGCTCTGCCCCCGATATTGCTGGCAAGGGTGTTGCTAATCCATTAGCCGCTATTCTTTCCGTGGCGATGATGATGCGCTATAGCCTTGATCTACCTGCAGTGGCTAAGCGAATCGATGCGGCGGTGGCAGCGGTACTGGATAACAAACTGCGCACAGCGGATATTTTTTCGCCTGGATCGAAACAGGTCGGTACGGCAGAAATGGGTGATGCTGTGCTCGCAGCCTTGCAAAACCAATAGATCTTTTATGAAATACGCAGGTTAACTATTAACCTATTTAAATATTAGCATTATAAGAAGGTGTAACATGAGTAAAAAAGTCAATGTTGTTATCGTCGGAGCAACAGGCGCTGTTGGGGAGACGCTATTAAAGGTTCTTAAAGAAAGAAATTTTCCAGTCGATAATCTTTATTTGTTAGCCAGTGAAAATTCAGCGGGTAAAATCGTAAGATTTAATGGCAAGAGTGTGACCATTGAAGATCTAGCTAAATTTGATTTTAGCAAGGCGCAAATTGGATTGTTTTCTGCCGGTGGTTCTATCTCCGCAGAATATGCGCCCAAGGCGGCGGCGGCGGGATGCGTGGTTATCGATAATACCTCGCACTTTCGTTACCAAGACGATATTCCTCTGGTGATCCCAGAAGTTAACCCTGAGGCAATAGGAGATTACAAGAATCGTGGTATAATTGCCAATCCGAATTGTTCGACAATTCAAATGCTCGTTGCGCTAAAACCTATTTATGACGCCGTCGGAATAAGTAGAATAAATGTTGCAACCTACCAGGCAGTCTCGGGAACGGGAAAGGAAGCGATCAGTGAACTGGCAGGACAAACGGGTAAACTGCTAAATGGGTTGCCAGCTGACTGTGAAGTCTATCCAAAACAGATAGCATTTAATGTGATACCGCATATTGATGTTTTTTTAGACAATGGTTATACCAAAGAAGAAATGAAAATGGTTTGGGAAACCAAAAAAATATTTAATGATGATGCAATACGGGTTAATCCTACGGCGGTAAGGGTGCCGGTGTTTTATGGTCATTCTGAGGCACTTCATATTGAAACTAATGAGGCAATTACGGCAGAACAGGCCCGTAAGTTGCTAAGAAATGCTCCAGGGGTAGAAGTAATGGATGAGCGCAACGATGGCGGTTATCCGACGGCAGCCACTGATTCTATCGATAAGGATACCGTCTTTGTCGGCCGGATTCGCGCCGATATATCCTGTGATAAAGGTTTAGATATGTGGGTGGTAGCCGATAATGTACGTAAAGGTGCTGCCACCAATAGTGTGCAGATAGCTGAGTTATTACTGGATAGTTACATGTAAAATGTCGCATTTTCATGTAAATAGGCTATAAACTATAGAAAAATACTGATATTTATGATATTGATGTCAGCATTATATTAGTGGAAATTGAATGCGTTAAAAGGGAGTCTTTATGATGCGTAAATTAGCTTTGGTTTTTGCCTTGGCTATTGGCTTTTCACCGGTCCTGCTGCAGGCACTGGGGCTGGGTGATGTCGAACTAAAATCTTATTTAAATCAGCCGCTTGTAGCTGAAATCGAGATTTTATCGATTGACCGTTCAGAGCTAAAAGGCATACGTGTAAAATTGGCTTCCAACAAAGAGTTTAAGCGCAATGGCCTTGAATATAATTCAAAGTTGAGAAACCTTTCTTTTAAAGTGATTAAGAAGAAGGGTAGAACCTATATCCGCATCACGTCGCGATCGACTTTCAAGGAACCTTATCTAAATATCCTGCTGGATGTGGCCTGGAGTCGTGGGCGAATAATGCGTGAATACGCGTTATTGATTGATCCAAAATCGACCGTTCCCTCGGGCAAAACCCGAATGGCAACTTCCAGACCGCCACCGGAGCCTGTCAAGGCCGAACCTAAAGTCGAAACGCCTGCTAAAGTTGAATCGCCTAAAGAAGTTAAGGCGGCTAAAGCTTCTAAGAATGTGCCTGTTAAAGCCAAGCTGGCTGAAGAAGATCCCTTTCCGGTTAAGGAGGAAGTGATCAAGGACAAAGTGGTTAAAAAAGAGGCTCCCAAAGATGAATCGCCAGTCACATCTGCACATAAGGAATTTGAAAAAGAATCCAATAAATACCCGAGAATCCCGTTAGTAGTAGAGTCTGACCGAAGCCAGGAAGTGAATATTTCCCGACGATCAGAGGGGTCTGATACACCGTCCAAATATCGAGTAAAACGTGGCGATACCATGATGGATATTGCCAAACGATTAC
>QILK01000020.1 GCA_003233345.1 Gammaproteobacteria bacterium
GGCAGTTTACGTTTTTTCAATATTCCGGCGCAGATGCTGGAAATGGCACGTGTCAGCGGCCTCGACCAGATACTGCCGCTGCACAGGGACTCTGGTAGCTATGATCCTTAATGTTTCCGCCGCCCAGCCATTTGAAAGTGCTCCGGATATTGACGGTAAAAACTGGAACTGTGCCGTCGTACAGATTCAGTTTGCTCGATACCAGATATTCACTTATTTATTCTGAATCTGAGGTAACTTAAGGTATAGCCTCATAACAAACTGGGCGTCATGTGAATAATAAACCAAGCATTAACAATGAGTTATAGGCTAAGGGCTTGTCGAATTCTTATGCAGGGCGTTTTCAACCAGCGCAAGCCTCAATATATGTTATTTTTAACACTGTATATGACGTAAGAGAGTGGTAGGTTGAAAACGCGAGATATAGTGGCTTTATCTCTTGACAAGGGTTGATGGTTTGTATGGATAACTAGGAATTATGATTGGATATTGGTTTTGACAACATTTTTGCATCATTTGTAAGCCTTACCGTTGGAGCGCTCCTTGGATCGGAGGTTACGCGGTATTTTTACAAACCGCGTGTGATTGTAAAATACAAGGACATAGACCCGTTAGAAGATCAAACAGGTGTTTATTGGTCTATTCAGGTTGAAAATAACGGGCGAACGGTTGCCAAAGAATGTATTGCGGTTCTCACCTTATACAATATTGGTGTAGAACATATTGTTGAACCAGAACATATTGATACTAATGAAGATTTACCTCAATACAGAAATGAAGATATAGATTTAGAAACTCCCAGAAAGCAGATTGTAACCAGTAGGCATTTTAGGCCTTTGAATAGAGTTGCGCTTTGCTGGTCAAAATTGGGGAACCCTGATGTAATTGGTATAAACCCGGGAATTAACCAGGCAATAGATTTATGTAAATTTCATAAAAAAGGTGACAGCGGCTACTTTATATTTCCATCCGAAGACGGCTGGAGAAGAGTGAGGGTCAGATTAAAGCCAGAAAAAATGAAAGGGTATGTACTAATATGCCCGGCAAATGAGTTTCCTACAAGAGTTGATTTTGAACTATCAGTAGCGTCAGATGGAAACTCATTTTTTAAAGCTATAAAGCCCGGGTTTTTCTACAAGTTTAAAAAGAACAAGTTTGATTAAACTACTTATTCAACAGAGTTTAAATATAGCGCGCTGTACTGACGAGCACATTCTCTCAAGTCAAATTTCGATCTAAATTTTATTAAGTCGATATTACTTGGCTTACTGGAATTTTCGAAGGCCTCCATAATTTTTTCAGCTAGGCTACTGCTGCATCCAGACTCGAAAAAATAAGCGTGGCTATAGCCTTTAGCTATTTCTAGATATGTTGGTATATCGCTTAGTACAGTTGGTTTTCCAATAGCCAAAGCTTCAGAAATTGACAACCCGTAGGAACAATATCGTTCAGGTGAAATAATGATATCCACTTCATTGTATGCGCATTGAATTTCTGCGAATGATTTAATTACAATATTTTCTAATATTCCAAGATAGCCTGCTTTTTCCCTGAGGACGTCTACGGTTCCTTGATTGTCTCGACGAACGCCGGAAAAAATCATTTTTACATCAATTCCTTTGCGTACTAATTTTCTGCATGCTCTAAGTGCAATATCATGCCCTTTTTGTTTTGGATCTAAGCGTGAGGGAAGAAGAACTCGCAATGATCTGTCCTGATTGCTCTTGTGATTTATAAAATTAATCTTTCCAAATGTGGATAGGTTTACTCCAATATTGATTCCATGTATCGGAACCTCAAATAATTCTGAGTACTCTCGCGCATAGAATTTACTTGGCACAGCAAGAGCATAATGTTTGGTGAAGAAGCTATCTTCCCTTTTGGATATTTTTATTAGTTCGTTAAAAAAACCTTTGCCCCATAAATTGTCAGACTCAAGTTCGTTTTCATGATTGGTGACAATAACAGGCTTATTTGAGCTAAAAAACATTGATGATGCAAATGAGTTTAGATGGATAACATCTGATTCAAATTGTGATACTTGGTATTGAACGTAATTGGATAGAGCTTTTAACCCTTCCATATAAGATTTTTTATGTACGAAGTGTTCATTCAAAAAACCCAGTTTGGCTTCGCCGAAAAAACTAAATGAATCGATATATTGAGGAGGCAGAACTCCAAAAACGGGAATCCCTTGTATATTGGTCTGAACATTGTTCCCAGAACATACTATGAAGGGCCGATATCCCAGCGTCGATAATTCCTTGGATAGCTCAATGATAAATCTTTCAGTTCCTCCGATAAAATCGTGGGTGATATCCCAAAAAGTGTGCAAACAAATATCCATAATTCCTAGTTATCCATACTATTTCCCGACTATCTTTCCAATCGGATGCGCTTTACATATTGCTAATCTCAGCTGAGAGTCACTTACATGCGTATAAATTTGTGTTGTGGTAATACTCCGGTGCCCCAACAGTCGCTGGACATAACGGATGTCGACTCCGGCATTCAGCAAATATGTGGCTGCAGAGTGACGTAGCATATGGGGCGTCATTCGACGTGTAAGTCTGGCTCGCTCTCCAGCGCGGCGTACTAAAAGGCGAATGAGTTGTGTGCTGGCCGGTGTACCGCGAGTGTTGATAAGCAGAATCTTGGTGACGGGTGAAAACTTAGTGCGGATGTTATTGTAGACACGGATGAGTGCATGGATTGGCTCATCAGGGAGAAATACTTGGCGTTCTCGATTCCCTTTCCCTTTGATTTTGATAATTCCTTCGTCCAGATTTATATCAGGAATTAGGATCTGGGTTAGTTCACCAACGCGTGCACCAGTTGCAAATAGAAGTTCAAGGCTGAGCAGGGTGGTTAATTGGATAAATCCTTGTCGAGAAGAGGCGGCTTGTATAAAAGCTTCGCTTGCGTAAGCTTTCCTGCTAGTAAAACCCAGGATCTTGATCGGGTTGATGAGAAGGCTGCTAAGTTCTATTCGGGTCAGGGCGCGTGGTAGGCGCGCTGGAAGTTTGATTTTAAGGGAAAGCCGATGAAATGGATTCTTTTCGAGGATCATTTCTGTCTCTAGCCAACCAAACATCGTTTTAAGACAGGCAATGCGGCGTTTTACACTCGTTTCCTTAAGACCTCGTTCTTCAAATAGGTATCGTAAATAATTTCGGATAAGTTCGTGATCGCATGTTTGGATGGTGTATTCATTTTTGGCAAATCGCTGGAACTCAGTCAAATCAATGGCGTAAGCGCGAAGGGTATGTTCGGATAAGGTTTTTTCGTGACGGCAATGGGATAGGAATTTATTTGCTGTTTCATTAAGTCGCATGGGTTGACTCCTGTTTTTTCTTTGTTGTTTGGTAAGCCTCCTTGCAGTGTGTCTGTGATCAATAGAAATGGTACTGCCAACTCGGACTATGGCACGCTTCCAGTTTTTGGGCGTTTCCAGAAGCTGCTTGTTCGGATGGTGGTGACAACCTGACTGCTATCTCCAAAAAACGACTGTCGTTGATGAATAGGAGGAAGAGCAGGGAGAAAGTTGCAGAGAACCAGAACGATCAATCGTCAGTTCAATGCTATGTAGCGACGATGTGGGTTTAAGTCTAGTGGAGACAAGTCCCGAGACTGTGATAGCTGGCGCCACCAGGCAGTCATCATAACCATATTGACAGCAGATGCTATGAGGCGCTTGAATCCATTCAGCTAATCCACCAGCAGTATCAGCGTAACTTATTGAAAAATATAACTTGTAATCGAATATTTCCGAGCTTAAATCCCTGTGCCGCATGGGACTCTCCAAACCACAGCTAATGGTAGCATAGCCCGATAATATGCTGACGCACGCCGGCATCGAGCTAGTGGATGACTCGCAAGCCAGCCGCAAACTGATCCTGGACACTAACCAGGATGATGTAAAACTGGTGATTATCCGCACCAGGATGTGCCTGGTACCGAGCAGGCTCACAGTGAAGCCATTAATCTACTCGGTAACTGATCGTGCGTGGAACGACAAAGAGTCCCCTTCAATGACGCAATGTTCATGCCCAAATCGCGATAATTGTCACACAGCTGACCCCTGGACGCAGATTTGCCAGAGAGAGGCACAAACCCGCCGATGCCATTCAGCAGACAATCAGCCAAATAGACATGCACCACGGCACAAGCCACCTGCCAGCGCGTTTCTGCGGTGATACGGCCGAGGTGATTGCATGCATCGAAGATAGTATGATCCGTTTTCAGATTAGTAAGGATGAGCAGGATTATGCAGGCAGACGAACTGAAAAAAATCATCGAAGACGGTATACCCTCTGCCGAGGTTATTGTGCAGGGCGATG
>QILK01000253.1 GCA_003233345.1 Gammaproteobacteria bacterium
ATTTACCGGTGTCGAGCCCTTCTATAAGATCCCTTCTTACTATCCAAATAGCATCCCAAAAAAGATATGCGATTATTCGAATGGAAAAAACTTGTTAGGTGTAGAGGTGGTTTGCGATCATTCCACCTGTAGGCAGAATAAAAAGAGCCGGTCAATAAATGACACTCAATAATAAAATATTTTTCTTGGCACTGTTTTATCGTGGTTAAAGTTAACCTGAAGCCCGGTTGCGAAATATTTGGGGCAACCTGCTTGTAGATTTAACATAGTTTATACATATTAAGAATAAAGGTGATACGGATTTATTCTTTGGGCCTAGGCAGGCCTGAAGTTTTCAGGTTGTCCTGACTTATCCTTCAAAAAAACCCACGAGTTTTATCTATATCGCTTTCAAATTCAACAGGTTCCAGTCATACGAGAACTCAAGCTACAGTGAATTTTTTTATACCACAGTCAAAAGCCAGATGTAAATTTGCGTTATATAATGCATTAAACTCGTCTTCTAACTCGTCGGGCTCAAAATCAAGTGATTGCCACACTTTGTTAAAACGGTTTTGCCACTGTAAAAAATACTCAGGATCAACCTTGCATGGCTCAAGCATCAGCAACAGACCAAAAGCCCCCATAAAATATCCTTCGCGGCTTATGTCCGATACCTGCTCCTCGTCCTTAAACCCTTCGTCAATTTCTGCGACTAGATCATCGACTACCTCTTGTATATATTGTCTGGCGACCGGATGACTAAACAGTTCATTATCACGATATGAGAAATCTTTTTCCATTATAAAACCTTTTGGTTCTTCATCCCCTTTTAGCGCCTTATTGATATCCTTGTCTAAAGTGCCTGGACGCTCCAGAAGTGTTTCTGACTTTCCCTCCAGAACGGTCTCCAATACACGAACAGCTTTAGTGGGCAAAGCAGAGAAAAAAGGTTTGTTGTTCTTAAGTGCTTCGACAAGATCAGGGTAAAAATCTGACTCCGGATTAAAGCTATAGGGGGAAAACTGAAGAAGGATGCCAGTCGCCGCGCCCAATACTGCTGCCGAGTCAATGCTGCCCTTTTTCTTTAATTTACAGATATGTTCTTCAATAGTATTGGCCACATCGCAAATACCATCCTGCGCGGTATCGTTTTGTAACACCCCGTAGCCCCATGCACCCATATAAATATCCTCAATCTTCTAACTAGGAGTCAAGTCTTGTATTATACCTATTTACCATTGTTATATTAAAAATATGTAAAACCAACCAAGAACATCATTTGGTAATTTATTCATGTTAATAGCTGCTTAATTGGTATAATACAAGACTTGACCCCGAAGAAATATTTATTAAAACAATGCAAAATACACTAAATATAGTATAATGCTTAACAAGTACCCAAAAGTTGATTTTGAACCGTGACCCGTTTATACCATCGGGTAACATGACGGGTACCTCTAAATATTTGGCAAAGGGAATATCACATTTAGAATCTAATGCGTACTGATACCATTCAAAGTAAAGCAAACGGCAAGAATGTGGCTAAAGAGTCAACGCCTTGTTTTGAATTGAAAGGCAGCGTCATTACTATGATAGAAATGCGCCTGCTGCAAAGCAATTTGGATTTTTTTTCCATTCAGCTGGATAAAAAGGTGCGTCAGGCCGCCGATTTTTTTCTTCGCGCTCCTATCGTGCTTGATCTTGATGAAGTCCAAAACGATGATAATGAAATCGATTTTCTAACTATCGCTGAAACCATTCGCGCCAACAATCTGGTTTTGGTAGGATTTCGTAATGGTAGCGCACAACAGTTAAAGCAGGTTAAAAACCTTGGGTTTAATATTTTACCGGATACCAGTGACCGGGTGTCGAGTGAAATTGAATTGCCTGCTAACAACACCGCCGAAAAACACACACCGGCGCAGAATCAGAACCAAAAACCTAAATATACGCCGAAACCCACAGGCGTGGCATCTTATAGTAGAACGGTTTATCAACCGGTCCGATCAGGTCAACAGATTTATGCCAAGGATTGTGATCTGGTAATTTTAAATTCAGTGAGCGCAGGTGCTGAGATTATCGCCGATGGTCATATTCATATTTATGGGAAACTGCGTGGACGGGCACTGGCCGGGGTACATGGAGACAAATCAGCGCGCATTTTTTGCAGTAACCTTGAAGCCGAGCTAATTTCGATTGCTGGTTATTATCGTGTTATCGAGGAAATCGAAGATCGTGTAAAGAATCAGGCGGTACAGATCTATCTTAAAGATGAACGCGTTACCATTGAAAAGTTTTAGTTATTGATAAATATATCAACAGAATTACATACTGGCATCCTAGTTTTTTGAGTAGATGCTATTAATACAGGAGGCTTACATTGGCTAAAATCATTGTCGTCACATCAGGTAAGGGCGGCGTTGGAAAAACCACAACCAGTGCGGCATTTGGTGCCGGGTTAGCACTTAAGGGGTTTCGTACTGTTGTTGTGGATTTCGACATCGGATTGCGAAATTTGGATTTGATTATGGGCTGTGAACGTCGAGTCGTGTATGACTTTATCAATGTCATACAAGGTGATGCCAACCTGAATCAAGCGCTAATTAAAACCAAGCAACTGGATAACCTCTATATTTTGCCCGCTTCTCAGACGAAAGATAAAGACGCACTAACCCAGGAAGGTGTCGAAGGAATATTAAATGGACTCAAAGAAACATTTGACTATATAATTTGTGACTCGCCCGCCGGTATTGAGCGCGGTGCCTATTTTGCCATGTACTTTGCTGACGAGGCGATTATTGTGACCAACCCGGAAGTATCGTCAGTACGGGATTCAGATAGAATCTTGGGTATTTTAGCGAGTAAATCCCGGCGCGCTGTAGAAAACCTCGAACCGGTCAAAGAGCATCTTGTATTGGCACGTTATAGTCCCAAGCGGGTTATCGATGGTGATATGTTAAGTGTTGATGATGTGAAAGATTTGCTAGATATTCCATTACTCGGGGCGGTGCCAGAATCAGAATCAGTTTTGCTGGCATCTAATCGAGGTATACCGGTGATACTGGATGGAAAAAGTGATGCTGGAGACGCCTATTCGGATGCGGTATCCAGATTTCTTGGCGAAGATTTACCTCACCGATTTTTACATTATCAGAAAAAAGGCTTTTTTGGCCGGTTGTTTGGAAGCTAATTATGCGGTTACTAGATTATTTTCGTACATCAAAACGACGGGATAGTGCTTCTAAAGCAAAAGAGCGTTTACAGGTTATTATTGCCCATGGTCGAAGTGGCAGGAATAGCCCTGATTATTTTCCCCAGCTTAAAATAGAATTGCTGGCAGTGATTAAAAAATATACGCATGCCGATATGGATGATATAAAAGTGTCGCTGGAACGCGAAGGAAATTACGAGATACTGGAATTGAATGTGACCTTGCCTTCTTCCAAATAAGAAGGCGGGTTATTATTTTTTGTCGTCAATCGGATAGGCTTTGTGGTCATAAATCAGACCGGCAAAGTTGGCAATCTTGCGTGCACGTAATTGCGCAATCCGCATATCATTAAAATAGTCAATTTCAACAAATTCTTTTTCGTGACCGACCAGGCATAAATAGTAATGCTTATTGGGATTTAATAAGTCATTAATTGACCCATTCGATTTAAATACGTGGTAGCGAATAACCAGGCGGTCAAAATCACATAATCTATGAATTTTGACAAAGGTGGGGTAAAACAACCCCCGTCTGATTTCAATAACACCACGGTTTGCATCAATGATCATCACATTGCGCCAGGCGGCAACATAAAGTGTTATTAGTGCAATGGGTGCCAGTATGATTCGGGCATCAAAACCAAACCGGGTTGTTTGCACCATAATAAACAGTGTCAGTGTAAATATAATGAATAGAGCAGCTGAGGTGAGCTTGCTGGTTTTGCTGCATTCACGAGCGATTTGTAATTGCTCATCAATATAATTGAGATTAAACAAAGTCCGTTCTCCTCCGGTCACTTGTTCCTACATTTTTTTTATTATTATTATTTAACTACTTACATTAGCGGATAAGGTCACGTCATATTACTGATTGTTGACGTTATTGTCCTTTATCATTTATCCTGCAAAATTCGTACTTGTTATTATTATATGATATAACTTTTCTTTTATTATTGTTATTTCTTATATCGTTGTACGTCTATTTTTATTATAAGCAATTATTATGATACAGTTTTTTGTTATGGCCCTTCTCAAACTTGCCTTTATTATTAAGTCCGTATCAATGAAAGACATGCTATCACAACATATTAAAGAATAAAATGGACAATTAGTGTACTAATTCAAAAGTGAAA
>QILK01000208.1 GCA_003233345.1 Gammaproteobacteria bacterium
TTATGGATTAAAGGAGGTCAGGATGACATTGGAGAAACTAGAAAACCTCGTTAAAATTGACCAGCTAAAAATAGAGTTACCAGATCAGGTGCAGTTTGACGGAATGCTTGAATCAGCCAGAATTCGTTTGAAGGATCTTAAAGTCGGCTATATATTACAGCTATATATTCCCAATAATTTTTCATTCTTTCCTCCTTGCATATTCCGGCGAAGTTGATCATCGATTCTGGCCGAAGGTGATCATCTTACACCAGAATATGCAGTACAAGGTTGTTCGATAAAAAGGTTTTCATTGGCTTTGAAAAAGCCTGAATTTTTGTATTGGTAATAATATGCCTGAACTACAAAGATATTGGCAATAATTATGATAAAAAGGAAAAAAATAGATATTTATTAATATTAACAGTCGTTTAGAAAATACGCTGCTAAAACATTTATCAATTATTTGTAAATACTAACAGCCTCCTAATGACAGCTTGCACATAATGTGTAATATTTGGTGTAACATTTGCTATAAAGTGATAGAGTTCGGCCGATATAATGAAGGATGATTATGAACGACTATACTTCACTTGGTAAATTTAAGAACGCACCGTTAATCTACGTGTTGAGCCAAATCGTATTTGACCCAATACCCAAACAAATCAGCGATCATGTTGATGACTTTCATGACGCAATTAGAGACTATTTTCCGCACAAAATTGAAGAGCAAGAACTACCGTTAAAAAAAAATCGTTTTGAGTTTATTAGCCGTAATAAAAAAAGGGGCGTAATACTGAGCGATAACAGTCTTGTACTGCACATGACTGAATACAATGATTTTCGTGACTATTGCAATCATACACGTCATATTTTAGAACAGTTTATGAAGTTAATTCCGGATAACTTTTATTACCACCGAATCGGTTTACGTTATATTGATTTGATATTACCAAATGAAAATCTCCTTTTTGAAAGACAACTAAAATCAAGTTTTATGGCACACTCCTTCCCCGATAATATGAATTGCCAATTAAAACACAATGAAACGCTATCACAATATGATACAGAAATAGGAAGCCTTAATTTACACATCAGCCAATCCAGTGGAAAAGCGATACTCCCTAGCAACGCTTTTCCAAACAAATTGGATCCACCGGAATTGCTAACACGAAAAAGCGAAACAGAGGGGAATATTGGTTTAGCCGACATTGATCACTACATGAAAAAAAATGACGTTTTTACTGTAGAATCAATCATGAATGACTTTAATGCCTTGCACAATATCACTAAACAGACCTTTATCGACATCGCGAAAAATGAAGCCATTGAGTACTGGGACTGGGAGTCACATAATGAGTAGAACTAGTTCAAAATTATCGTTTGAGACTACTAAAGAAAGACATCATCTTGCAACTGGCTGCTTTATAGATACTGCTAGTCAAGAACTAGCCGATTCGAACAGAAAGACAAAGTACGATGTTTCTAGCGGTAAAAAACAATTGGAAGTTTCTGCCAATCTATCCGCTATACAGGCTAAACCGAGTGAGGTAGGCGTATACGAGGTTTACATAACCATCAGTGACTTCATTGAAGAGACAGCGGGTAATGTTGCTAGTGACTATATTCATATCGAAGATTATTATGATATATTAGATGGCATTACCGAAGATCCTCTTATACTCGCAGAGGAGCTTTCTTTTGTCCGTGATGTCTTTGAGTTGGCTATTACGGATCTTTCTCGTATATTAGATCATAAACGCCCCACAATTTATGCTTGGATAAAGGGTGATAGAGAGCCTGACAAGCAAGCTGCTATTGACCACATACATATTTTGTACAAATTAGCTCAACAGTGGAATAATAAAAAAATTATTCCCGTCTCAATTGGTAAATTAAAGAATCAAAAACTGATTGATGACCAGTCGTTTGTCGATTTATTATCAATAGCTAACTATGATAGTGAAAAAGCGAAGGAAGGAATAACACATTTATATCGCTTATTGGAACAAAAACAAAAACGCATTAAGCTAGATGCGACAAAGCAAACCGAATCCATACTAAGCGAGCACGAACAACAAATTAACATTAACGGATTAACTGACCATATCGATTTTAACGACAGTTAAATATAAATAAAACAAACAACTAATGGATTAGTTTCTTATTTTCTTTCCTTAATTAATACAAATAGGCACACCATTTGAGCGCGGAACGACAAACCTTTTCTAAAGACTGGGAGCAATTTAGTATTATTCGTACCGATGCCCACAAACAAATCACTGAACATGCCCATACAAACATTGAAACAGAATACTTACTCATCGTCACCCAAACCTGTGATTTAGTCGAATCAGATTTAAACAAAGAGCCCTTTTTTGAAGTTATCCCTCTAAACCCTACTAACAAAAAAACGATTGATTCTAATGTGGGTTCGACAAAAAGCACTCGATTGCTTCAAATAGAAATAACATTAAAACAAGAAAGCGTGATTTACGAACTTAATATGCACCAACGATTTTGGGTTAATCATGGAGTTCTAGCAAGAATAGTGCTAATTGATAGTATTCCCTATGAAGATAAGCATGAAACTAGGAGCCTAATAAAGCAATGGTTTATTAATCGCTATACGCGCGCTGCCAAACCGGATCAATTTGACAAATACTTTAGTATCAACACTACTTACAAATATAATATGCATCAATATGAGGAAAACAAACAAAAAGTTAAAATACCTAACATCAATGCTAAACTAAGCCATATCACGAAAATGATGAAGCCTGCGAAAGCCTTAGCGTATGTCTTGGATCAAATGACGTACGTTAACAATATTTACATTATGATTGACCCGTATAGCGAAATTGAAGAAGGTGAGGATTATTATATTAATTTATTAATCACTTCCCCAGCCAGGGAACATAGTGAAGGAATAATAATCTGGAAGGAACGTGACAAACCTAATTTAATAGAACTTTTTAAAGAAACTAAAGGAATTATATTAGATAATACTCCACAATACGAATCTGATTCAGAAGTAACTCTTGGCGATTTAAAAAAATACATTCGTTATAATTATGATTTTCTGTCTTATAAAAGCGTAGATCATGTCAATCCTGACAAATGACCATTACATTAAGACACTGCAGTTGAGAGGACAAGTAATATGACTACAGACGATGACGATGAATCAGATTTCGATGAATATCAAAAATGCAAGGACATATATGGGCGTCTCCCACAAATCCGGGGACACCCATAAGTACAAAACACCCCACAATAATTACTGGCACAGAAAACTCAGTTCGTCAGGTATTTATGTTCGAAGCCAGACCCAGCATGAAAATAAATAACAATACCAATGTTAATTTTTTTGATCGGGATTAATTGTCTATTTACAATTAGTGGGTGTCTCCGGATTTGTGTCCTTGCATTTTTGTATTTCTTGTATTTAGTCTAAAGGAAAAAAATAAAAGTTAAGAATATCTTTACAGTATCAAAAATAGTAGTTGGATGGTCATCATTACATTCAATAAGCGTCTATAATTGGGCTATTGGAAGGCCTATAACATGTCGGTTAGCTCTCACGTTGTGACTAAACAAAACTAAAAAGGGGAATAAGGGTTATGGCGAATATACCATCAGCAGTAGTAAAACGATTAGTGGCCACAGTGCCAAAATTTAAAAAAATACTAGCAAAAGCAAAAGAAAGAGATGTCAACGAATCTGACACGGTAACAATCATTACAGATATGCTTGAGGAAGTATTTGGTTTTGATAAATACTCTGAAATAACTAGGGAGTACGCTATTCAGGGTTCCTATTGTGATCTTGCAATAAAATCGAATAAAAAAATAGAGTATCTAATAGAGGTTAAGGCGATTGGACTTGATCTTAATGATAAACACCTAAAGCAAGCCGTAAATTATGCATCTAGAGAAGGTGTTAAATGGGTTGTATTAACTAATGGACTAAAATGGGAAATACACCGCGTAAGCTTGGAAGATAAAGTGCAGAACGACTGTATTTTTTCATTTGATGTTATGGAATTAAATACACGACAAAAAGATCATCAAGAATTACTGTTTTTGCTTTGTAAACGCGGCATCAAAAAAGATCTTATTGATGATTATTATGAATATAGACAATCGGTAAATCGCCACACGATTGGTGCATTACTGATGACGGATGCTATTGCTGACGTGGTACGCAGAGAGCTACGTAAACTGAAACCAGGTATAAAGGTCGATTCTTCGGAAATACAAGAACTTATCAAAAACGAAATCTTAAAACGTGAAATACTCAATAGTGATGCGGGTGAAGAGGCGAATAAGCAAGT
>QILK01000076.1 GCA_003233345.1 Gammaproteobacteria bacterium
ATAGAAGTTATAATATAGTATTGAAATTAGCGAAATCGCAAATCAAGGATTTGCAACAACTGAAATCATTAATCGTCGGCCACAATAAAGACACCAAGCAGGCAATACTATTAGGTCAGGTGGCAAAAGTCGGATTCCCAACCGCACCGGCAACCATCATGCGCGACAACCAGTGGCGAATAGTTGAAATCACCGCCAGTCTTGATACTAGCGTGCCGCTGGGAACGATTGTCGAGCAAATTAATGACATCAAGAAATCGATCAAACTCCCCAACGGATACAGTATCTATAATGCTGGGGTTGTTGAGGCGCTAAAGAAAAACAAGGGCCAGGTATTATTATTGGTATTAGCGATATTTTTGGTCTTTGTCGTGCTCGCGGTCCAATATGAATCTCTGCGCGACCCGTTTATTATTATCATCTCTGTCCCATTTGCGCTGATCGGGGTAAAGCTGGGCCTATGGGTAACGCAAATTAATATATCGCTCATGACCTGGCTAGGCATTATTATGCTAATTGGCATTGTCGTTAATAATGCGATTGTCTTGCTGGAATATATCGAATTGGAGCGCGCTAAAGGCCAGTCCATAAACGACGCGATTGTAGAAGCAGCACGACTACGGTTACGCCCGATCTTGATGACAACCTTAACGACTGTTGCCGGTCTAACACCGCTGGCAATCGCCTGGGGTGAAGGCGCAGAGATGCTAAAACCGCTTGCCATTGCTATTGTATTTGGCTTGAGTTTTTCATTGCTGATCAGTCTGTTTTTAATTCCGGTTATTTATCAATATTTTCATCAGCCGAAAAAAACCATAACAACCGTATAGCCATCGGCATACACTATTGTTATATTTTTTCTTAATTTTTCCCGAGATACGCCGCTATTGGCAATATGGATAACTTGTGTATTAAACTTCCTGAAGAATTCCATGCGCCCCAGGAATTCGGTTTGGATAGCAATCCAGAGAGCATACAAAAGTGGCTAGCTGAACTGCCACTTGCCAATACACAACAATCAGCCGAAGAAGTACTCACGCTGATAAGAGAACTGAATCGCTCCGAATTACCACCGCTATTACGCTACCAGCATTTAAAAGTCATCCTGCCAGTCGCAGATTGTCTTGGCGAAATATTACGTAGCCACTATAGTGGCGCACTGCTACCATTATCGAGTAAAAACCTCAAAAAACATTCTGTTGTAAGCAACCTGTCTAACGCGCTTGCCACGGGATTCCGACTCATTGAAAAACAGCTCAGAGAGCACAATCATATAAAATGGCGTGAAAAAGGATTACTGGTAACCTGCCTGTATCTGGCGATCCAACAGCTTTCCAATATCTTACTGGACTATTACCTGGTGTATTTCCCGGAACCGCAAAAAATATGGGGTGAAATTAACAGATTGTATTCGTATGCCGAAAAGCACCAACTACTCGATACCGTAGTGCCACAAGGGGAAAATTCATCACTTGAATTAACGGTATCACATATTTATAAGAGTGTTTTAATGCTGGCCACTGCCAGCCCCTATCATATGATGCAGCAAGAAGCCCTGAATTTACGCAAATATTTCTATCAGGTAGCGACGCATATCAAACTGCAAAAACATGATGACAATACACCGATGTTAAATTTTGTAATCGACATTAATCAGGACAGCCATCCGCACTATGTCACCGACAAGAATATCAAAAATATGAGCAACCCCAGATATATTGATATTCACTCAATCGTTGATCATTTTAAGACCTTGTATATCGATGCCGCGACTAACGAAAAGTCGCAAAATGATGTCGCTCAACAGCAAGGCGATTTGGAAAACAGATTATTACAAGATACGATCAATCGCTTAATTAAGACTGTCGGTCGTGACCAGGAACGTCAGCACGAACGTAATTCCATTCTCGGCGAAATAAACTTATCCATAGGGTTAGCTGCGTCCCACTACCATGTATCCAATGAATCACCGTTTAATCCAGAGTTGGATGAAGTGCGAATCTACACAGGGAAACAGCCTGGTACCCTTTCCAGTCTTGCGCTAAACCCGGTTAACTTTGATAACACCAGTGATGAACGTAAAAAAAATAACAGCCGCCAGCAAGCCATATTCTGTGATAAAGCCAACGCTCTCGACATTTGGGATCAGACTTTTACCACCAATAGTGACCCGCAGACTTCGGCAAGCAGGCAAAATCGTAGCAACGATGTAAAAAAAATCATGGCCACATCATCGTGGACACAAAAGAACACGTCGGATGGAGGGCTGTGTATATTTTGCCGCTCCGACAGCAGCCTGCCTGTACGCGTTGGTGAAATAGTTTCCTATAATAAATCGGAAGATGACCCTTGGCATATAGGTGTAATAAGATGGTTACGCGTACATGAAAATCTGATTCTAGAAATTGGTATCATGCATCTAATGAGCGGCGCTAAAAGTGTTGCCTGTCGTAAACTAAGCGATGGTAGTAGTAGCCAGTACACCCGTTGCCTGCTCGCAAGCGAAGATATTGGCGATCCCGACAATAGCATCATCGTACCATCATCGCTGTTTGCCAGTGAGTCTGAGATGGTCATCAATCTTGGTCATAAAATACATTATATTAAACTGCGCAGGCAATTATTAATATCCAAGTCTGCGACACAATTCAAGTTTACTATTTCCACGCAGCCTGCTAGCGAAATCGAGTGTATGAACAAACTTATAAAAAATATTAATCGTTAATCTTTTTTTTCAGCTTGATAAATGGCAGAAATATGTGAAGCAAACCAATAAGGTTCCTCTCTAAGGGTATCCTGCGCAACGTATAAAGCCCTGTGCGCCTTGATGGTCATCGCCTTATTTTGCGTTTGCTTCCCTTGTTCGAGCGTTGCGCGAATCAATGTCGCCGAGGGCGATGCGATGGCGCTATCGCTAATAATTGCCTCTCCAACACCTAACGCAATCAGTTTTTTTTCTGAAAGTTTCCAACCATCCCGAGAATAAAAATTTCTCCAACCCTTATTGATAATGGCAGCAGAAATTTTGAAATCCTTTCGATTATATAATTTTGCCCAAGTGACTAATCCATCGGCTATATGACCATAGTCCTGCAATGAAGCGGCGCCTATTTTACCCCCCCGGGACTTGGCGCGAAGCAACCGAGTGCCATTCCATAATTCACCAACAATATAGTTCCTGATTTCCCTGGCGGCGCGTTTATATTTTGCGGCATCTTTTAGTTGTCCACCAATGCTAAACGCTTTTAGCGCGATGCCATTCCAGCCTGCCAGTATTTTAGTATCTACAGGCAACGTTCGTTTTTTCTGTGCCAGTCTCAATTTTGTTTTTACACTGCTCAGTCGCTTATTAATTTCAGCCGTTCCGATCGCTAATTTTTTAGCGACATCAGCGATACCCACCGCTTGCACCGGTAAAAACCCATGCTTAAACGTCGGCGATTCACCAATATTCCACAACTGCTTGACTACCCTATATTCTTGACTTGTCAGTATTTCTTTTAACTGCTTTTTAGACCAGAGATAATATCCACCTTCTACACCTTTTCCATCCAGTGCTGACAAACTCGAATACATCGCCCCGGATTTGTCGCGCATTTCCGTTAATATCATATCCAGCGCATCTCTTGCGACCGCCTCGTATTGAGGGTTTTTAAATTGCCTGGCCGCGCGCATATATAAAATAGCCAATTGAGCATTATCGTATAACATTTTTTCAAAATGCGGTTTCTGCCATTGCGTGTCTACCGTATAGCGAAAAAACCCACCGCGAACATGATCCCGCAACCCCTGTGACGCCATACGATCCAGTGTCAGGCGCAAAAATGCTTCCAGTTTCGGATTAGCCTGGTACTCCAATGCGTCCATAAGCGCGCGCAACTGCGGAAAGTTGGGGAACTTGTTGGATTGGCCAAAACCACCCGACATATCATCCGCCGACGGCATGGTAAGCTTGACCAACACCGGTAATACTTCTGCCGCACTAATGCGTTTTTCATCGGGTTTAGATTGCGTGCTGTTGGCATTAAATAATTTAGTATAACGTATGGCTAGTTTACGCAGTGTCGCACCTTTGCTTTTCCATTTTGAATCCAGATCCACTATCTTGGCATAAAATGCCATCGGCTTTTCATAAACAAAGCCAAGCAAAGGATAACCATCGGGGGTAATAAAAACATTGGCAGGCCATCCTGAATGACCATTTATCGCTTTAATAAAACTGAGCAGTTTAGCATCCAGTGCCGGGTGCAATTCACGATCCACCTTCACTGGAATATAATGTTTATTTAAATAAGCGGCAATTTTTTTATTCTTATACGATTCCTTCTGCATGACATGACACCAGTGGCAGGAAAAATAGCCAATAGAAACATAAACCAGTTTGTTTTCTTTTTTGGCCCGACTAAAAACCGCCGGCCCCCAATCCTGCCATTTAACCGGGTCGGTACCGTGTAACGCCAAATACGGCGAAGGATGATTTTTAAGCTGATTGCTAATCTCCGCAGCATGAAGTGTGCTTAAACCCAACATCCACAAGC
>QILK01000133.1 GCA_003233345.1 Gammaproteobacteria bacterium
CAATGGAACAAACTCCTAACCTTATATACCTTGGTCCACCCGGATCTTATACAGAAATTGCCGCAGAAAACCTCATGAAATCAAAAGGAATTGAAAAATTTGACAGG
Organism: Gammaproteobacteria bacterium; assembly: GCA_003233345.1. GTDB lineage: Bacteria > Pseudomonadota > Gammaproteobacteria > SZUA-21 > SZUA-21 > SZUA-21. Next base: position 108 of record QILK01000133.1, read on the forward strand.
AATATAAAAAATTCCATAGTAGGTGTTATTGAGGCAATGGACAATTCCAACGGAGATATCGGGGTTGTGCCAATAGAAAATTCTATAGAAGGAATTGTAAGAGAAACTGTCGATAACCTTGTCAAAACAACATCAAGGGTTATGATAATCGATGAAATTATTATCCCGATTTCCCACTGCCTGATAAGCAAATCCAAAAACGCTGCTAACATTGACAAAATTGTTTCCAGACCTCAGGCGCTTGCTCAATGCAGGCACTTTCTGGAAAAATATTTCCCTGAAGCAGAGAAATTGCCGGCAAAAAGCACTTCTGAATCTGTAAAACAGCTTAAAGACCAGCCGGAAAATTATGCGGCGGTAGGTTCAGCCAAAGCTGCGGAACTATATGGCTTTAACATACTTTATTCAGGCATAAACGACGAGAAAGACAACCTCACCAGATTTATATCGCTAGGGTCTTCCACCTCTGCAAAAACCGGAAAAGACAAGACATCTATTGCTATTTCCACAAACAACAAGCCGGGAGCTCTTGTTAGTGTCCTGCTTGTTTTTAAGAACCTTAACATAAACCTTTCCTACATAGAATCCCGCCCTTCCAGAAAGGTTTTCGGAGATTACACATTCTTCATAGATTTTGAGGGGCATATAGAGGATGAAAATGTTCAGTGCGCAATAGGAAAAATCACGCCTTTTGTGAATTTTTACCGTTTTTTAGGCTCTTATCCCAAAGCAGAAACAGTTAAATAAAATTTTTTATAAGAGCTTTACAATACTTCAGATTTTGAAAAAATTTTTACTGCAATATTTTTGAGCAGAAATTTAAAATACACTTTAAAAACTATTGAATTTTGTTGACTTTTTAAAATGTATTTTAAAAACTATTGAATTTTTAAAAAATCGAGTTATAATAGAAGAAAAAGGTATTGATATGATTGAAAGAAAAGAATATCTGAAAAAGTTAAAAGGCTTCAAAGACAAACAGCTTATTAAAATTATAACCGGTATTAGAAGATGTGGAAAATCAACGCTTTTTGAAATATTCCAAAACTATTTATTGAGAAATAATGTAGATAAAAATCAAATTATTACAATAAATTTTGAAGACGTTGATAATGAAGAATTAACAGATTACAAAGTTTTATATGACTATATAAGCAGCCGATTAGTCGCTGACAAAATGAACTATATCTTTTTAGATGAAATTCAGAACGTTCCAAATTTTCAAAAAACTATCGACAGCTTATTTATAAAGAAAAATGTTGATTTATATCTTACAGGCTCAAACGCTTATATGCTTTCAAGCGAAATATCCACATTACTATCCGGAAGATATGTTGAAATTCAAATGTTGCCTTTGTCTTTTAAGGAATATTTGTCTACTTTCCCCGATAAGACTGATATCGCAAGAAAATACAGAAGTTACATTGAAAACAGTTCATTCCCTTATACCTTAGAATTAAATAACGATAAAAAGCTTATAAAAGATTATTTAAGCGGAATTTATAATTCTGTAATACTAAAAGATGTTATTGTTAGGCATAAAATTTCTGATGTTTCTATTTTGGAGAGCATTATTAAGTTTATGTTTGATAATATTGGAAATCTATCTTCTGCAAAAAAAATAAGTGACACAATGACTTCATACGGAAGAAAAATTTCATCTTCGACTGTAGAAAATTATTTGACAGCGCTTGTTAACAGTTTTATTTTATATAAGGTTGCAAGGTATGATGTTAAAGGGAAACAACATTTAAAAACCGGTGTGAAATATTATGTTGTTGATATCGGGTTAAGATATTTTTTGTTAGGTTCAAAAAAAGCTGATTGGGGATATATTCTGGAAAACATAATTTATTTGGAACTTTTAAGGCGAGGATATGAAATATACATAGGAAAAGTTGGAACGAAAGAGGTAGATTTTGTCGCAATAAAAGATGGAAATACAGAATACTATCAAGTTGCACAAACAATTAGCGAGCAGGAAACGCTTATAAGAGAATTGAAACCACTAGACAGTATAAAAGATCATAATGCGAAATTTTTAATTACCCTTGATGAAGTACCTGCAACATCACATAAGGGAATTAAACAAATTAATGCTTTAGATTGGTTATGCGAATAAAACATCTCAAACTCTCTGAGACTTCATCTTTTACCTAAATATAAAAAACCCCTGGCAACTAGCTATCTTTCCGGGCAGTCTCCCACCGAGTATTGTCGGACTCACAGTCTTTAACTGCTAAATGCCGCAACATAGCTAAAATATAAACCTAAAATTATAAATGGGACAAAAATGCCTACTGACATTATCATATCAAATGTACTCATTTATTTAACTCCTTTAAACGTTTTCTTATTCTATTGTCAAAAAAAATAATACTAAAAACCAAAATTATTTCTGATATTAAACCTGTTGTTACAATAGATTGTTTCCATAGGTTTAAATTTATTAAAGACCAGCTAACACCACTACCAATAACAAATGTGGTTGTCCATAAAAGGGTAACTAACGCTTTATAATATCCAATTTTTTCTTTAACAAAATCTTTATCCATAATGTATAAATTATAACATAAATCAAAACCAAAGAGAGCCAAATTTGAACAACTCAGCTCTCTTTTAAATATAAAAACCCCTGGCAACTAGCTATCTTTCCGGGCAGTCTCCCACCGAGTATTGTCGCCGCAAGCAGTCTTTACTACCGTGTTCGGGATGGGAACGGGTGTTATCCTGCCGCTTGGTCACCAGAGATTTAAACCTTTGCAAAACGTAAATAAGCTTGCGAACTTATTCTCGCTTTTATGGGCTTATACCCTGACAAATACATAATAAGTAAGCCTGTGCATAAATACCAATGGCTATAACGGGAATGAGTTTCACAAAGCCTGTTTTACGGCAAAGCCGCAAACCTGTTTTGCTTCACTTCCGCTAAAGCAGGTTAGGAAAAGCCCTCGTCCTATTAGTATCAGTCGGCTACATGTGTTGCCACACTTCTACCTCTGACCTATCAACCGGGTTTTCTGCCCGGGGACTTACCTGGTTAACCCAGTGAGAGAATTCATCTTGCGGTGGGCTTCGCACTTATATGCTTTCAGCGCTTATCCACTCCGAACGCAGCTACCCAGCGTTTACTCCTGGCGGAATAACTGGTACACCGGAGGTTCGTTCGTCCCGGTCCTCTCGTACTAAGGACGACTCCGCTCAATTCTCTTACGCACATACCGGATATGGACCGAACTGTCTCACGACGTTCTGAACCCAGCTCGCGTGCCGCTTTAATGGGCGAACAGCCCAACCCTTGGAACGTGCTACCGCTCCAGGATGCGACGAGCCGACATCGAGGTGCCAAACCTCCCCGTCGATATGGACTCTTGGGGGAGATAAGCCTGTTATCCCTATGGTAACTTTTATCCGTTGAGCGACGGCCCTTCCATTCGGAACCGCCGGATCACTAAGCCCGACTTTCGTCCCTGATTGACTTGTAGGTCTCTCAGTCAAGCTCCCTTCTGCCTTTACACTCTATGGTTGATTTCCGACCAACCTGAGGGAACCTTTGGGCGCCTCCGTTACTCTTTAGGAGGCGACCGCCCCAGTCAAACTGCCTACCAGAAATTGTCCCAAACCCGGAAATTTGCGGAATTCGGTTAGAATCCAAACTGCACAAGAGTGGTATCTCAAGGACGACTCCACACTACCTGACGGCAATGCTTCAAAGTCTCCCACCTATCCTGCACAGGCACAGCCCGAATTCAATTTCAAGTTACAGTAAAGCTCAATAGGGTCTTTCTGTCCTGGTATGTGTAATCCGTATCTTCACGGATAATCCAATTTCGCCGAGTCTCTCGTTGAGACAGTGCCCAGATCGTTACGCCTTTCGTGCGGGTCGGAACTTACCCGACAAGGAATTTCGCTACCTTAGGACCGTTATAGTTACGGCCGCCGTTCACCGGGGCCGAAGTCTAACCCCTCCACGTAACCTTCCGGCACTGGGCAGGCGTCAGCCCCTATACATCGTCTTACGACTTAGCAGAGACCTGTGTTTTTGGTAAACAGTCGCCTGGGCCTATTCATTGCAACCCTATCCCGCTCAGTAGCGTATAGCTACGTCACGGTACCAGGGTACCTTTTCTCCCGAAGTTACAAGGTTATTTTGCCGAGTTCCTTAACGAGAGTTATCTCGCGCACCTTAGTATTCTCTACCAGCCTACCTGTGGTGGTTTACAGTACGGACACATTGATATCTCTCACGCGAAGATTTTCTTGGCAGTGTGGCGTCAACGTCTTCTCTTCCGTAGAAGATCCTCATCACGTCTCAGTTTATAACGCCAGAGTGGATTTTCCTGCTCTGACTACCTACACGCTTATACTGGCACTTCCAATCGCCAGCACGCTTAGCCTCCTGCGTCCCTCCGCTGATAATAACGATATCATCGTGGTACAGGAATATCAACCTGTTATCCATCGCCTACGCTTTTCAGCCTCGGCTTAGGTTCCGACTAACCCCACGCGGACGAGCCTGCCGTGGGAAACCTTAGGCTTTCGGTGCATTGGATTCTCACCAATGTTTTCGCTACTCATGCCGACATTCTCACTTCTGCTTCGTCCATCAGTCCTTACGGTCTGACTTCAACCTACAACAGAACGCTCCCCTACCGATTAGAGAAAAACTCTAATCCCGCAGCTTCGGTAATATGCTTAGTCCCGGTGTATTTTCGGCGCAAAGTCGCTTGACCAGTGAGCTATTACGCTTTCTTTCAAGGGTGGCTGCTTCTAAGCCAACCTCCTGGTTGTCCGAGCAACTTCACCTCCTTAACCACTTAGCATATATTTAGGGACCTTAACTGGCGATCTGGGCTGTTTCCCTCTTGACCACGGAACTTATCTCCCGTAGTCTCACTCCCAGGCATACATTACTGGCATTCGGAGTTTAATTTGATTAGGTACCCAGTTTCTGGGCCCGCACCAAGCTAGTGCTCTACCTCCAGTAAGCTAAATCCTGAGGCTGTGCCTAAACGCATTTCGGGGAGAACCAGCTAGCTCCAGGTTCGATTGGCATTTCACCCCTAACCACAACTCATCCCCTGATTTTTCAACATCAGTGGGTTCGAACCTCCACGAAGTATCACCTACGCTTCATTCTGGTCATGGTTAGATCACCTGGGTTCGGGTCTACCACATGTAATTAACGCCCTATTCAGACTCGGTTTCCCTCTGGCTCCGGGTATTAACCCCTTAACCTACTACATACGGTAACTCGCCGGCTCATTCTTCAACAGGCACGCAGTCACACTATTAATAGTGCTCCTGCTGATTGTAAGCAAACGGTTTCAGGTTCTATTTCACTCAGCTTTCCACTGTTCTTTTCGCCTTTCCATCACTGTACTTGTTCACTATCGGTTACCAGGGAGTATTTAGCCTTACCGGATGGTCCCGGCAGATTCAGTCAGGGTTTCACGTGTCCCGACGTACTTGGGATCCTTCCCAGAGGTTGTCAATTTTTAATTACCGGACTATCACCGTCTATGGTCCAGCTTTCCAGCTGTGTTCATCTAATTGGCAACTTTGTAACTCTGCGCCGGCATTACAGCTCCGGCTGGAAGTCCCGCTACCCCACTTGCATAACGGCTGTAACCTATTACATACAAGTGGTTTGGGCTGTTTCCCGTTCGCTCGCCGCTACTAGGGAAATCACTAGTTTGTTTTCTTTTCGTCCTGTTACTAAGATGTTTCAGTTCACAGGCTTTGCTTTTATATCCTATGTATTCAGATATAAATTCCGGTGCATTACCACCGGAGGGTTTCCCCATTCGGAAATCCGCGGATCAAGGCGTTTTATCAGCTCCTCGCGGCTTATCGCAGATTAATACGTCCTTCGTCGTCTCCTGGTACCAAGGCATTCACCATTTGCTCTTAGTAGCTTTACCTAACATACAAAATTAATAAATTAACTTTGTAAAACATTGGTATTTTCTACACAAACCTAATATGTTTGTTGTCTTTACTTACTTATTATGCAATTGTCAAGGTACAAATGTGATTTACATCACCCTGAACTTATTTCAAGGTCTAACCAACTTCTTATAAAGATTTTAGTCTTTAACTGTGGCTGATAAGATGCTGAAACAAGTTCAGCATGACATTTGTTCACTTTTCAAGGTTCAATTAAGAACCCTGAAAACCAAATAAACTGAAAAAATAACGTTCATATCAATTCTATCTCCACTATCAGGTACAACAACCGAGTTTTAAGACCTTATGCGAAGGCTATATAGCTACCGAGAATGAGTTTTGTAAATTTTTCCAGTTGATATTATCGTCTTTCAAATTCACTTCACTCTCGCTTCGCGCATCTCCCTAGAAAGGAGGTGATCCAGCCACACCTTCCGGTACGGCTACCTTGTTACGACTTCACCCTAGTCACCAACCCTGCCTTAGGC
>QILK01000081.1 GCA_003233345.1 Gammaproteobacteria bacterium
TCGTTATTGGGTGCGACGGCGATCACTGGCATGGATTCATCAACTAGCGCCAAGGGGCCGTGTTTTAATTCGCCTGCGGGATAGGCTTCGGCGTGGATATAGGATATTTCTTTGAGCTTTAATGCACCTTCCATCGCTACCGGGTATAGTTCTCCGCGCCCTAGAAAAAGGGCGTGGTGTTTGTCGTTAAAATCTTCGGCCAATTGCTCGATGGCCGATTCTAGTTTTAGGGTGGTTTCAATCAGGCGGGGTAGGGATTGTAGGCTACGGACGATTTTTTCTTCGGTTTCCGCTGCCATGCCGTGTCGTCTTCCTAATACTAATACCAGTAACATTAACGCGGCCAGTTGCGTGGTAAATGCTTTGGTAGATGCAACGCCTATTTCTGGCCCGGCGCGTGTCATCAGCGCCAGATCCGATGCGCGCACTAGCGAGCTTTCTGGGACGTTGCAGATTGTCAGGGTGGCACCAAATCCTAAACGTTTGGCTTCACTTAATGCGGCCAGGGTATCGGCTGTTTCACCGGACTGGGAAATGGTTACCACCAGTGAGTTTTCCATCACCTTGGGTTTGCGGTAACGAAATTCGCTGGCGACTTCAACGTTGCAACGAATACCGGCGATGGCTTCGAGCCAATAGCGGGCGATCATGCCGGCGTGGTAGCTGGTACCGCAGGCAATAATTTGCACATGGTCGGTTTGATCAAAAATTTGCTTTGCATCGACACCAAAGGTTTCTTCGATGACGTGGTTATTTAATATTCTACCTTCGAGGGTATCGCTGATCGCCAGGGGTTGCTCGTGAATTTCTTTTAACATATAGTGCCGATACTCACCGCGATCGATACTGTCTGCTTTTAGTTCAGAAATTTTTATCGGACGTTCGGCCAATACACCATTTTTATCAATGATTTTGTATCCGTCTTTTGTAAGCTCAGCCACATCGCCATCTTCAAGCACGATATATTGCTGGGTCACTGGAATTAGTGCGGCGATCGCCGATGCGATAAAATATTCGCCGACACCAATACCGAGTATAAGCGGGCTGCCGTGGCAGGCGGCGACCAACACATCTGGGAATCTTTTGCTGACGACTCCGAGCGCATAGGCACCGATCATATCACCACAAGACGCGCGGACTGCCTCGAACAAGGATTTTCCCTGATCCAGATAAAAACAAACCTGATGCACTATAACTTCGGTATCGGTTTGCGAGGTAAATTTAAACTGGTCTTTTTGTTGGGCTCTAAGCAGGTCATGATTTTCGATGGTGCCATTATGAACCAGCGCCACGTCATCTTTACAAATATGCGGATGGGCATTGCTTTGGCTGGGTTTCCCGTGTGTTGCCCAACGCGTGTGGGCGATTCCATTGAATCCGTGTAGCGGCGTGTTGGCCAGCAGTGGCTCCAATTCGCTAACTTTACCCAGGCTACGGACCCGTTCCAGTTGAGCCTGCTCTGTAATGACCACAATACCAGCTGAGTCATAACCCCGGTATTCCAATCTTTTTAGCCCTTCCAGCAGGATATCTGTTACCCCACGTTTGGCGATTGCACCAACTATTCCACACATATTTTTTTCCTGTCTATCTTTTTAGTTACAATGCCTAAGCGTTTGTTAAATAACAAAATAATAACTATTCGAAATTACCATACGTCCTATTTTACTACCTTTTATAGAAAATTTTTATTTGAAAATACATGTATTTTCCCCTGAACTTGATCTATATATATAAGTAATACTATAAATCGCTGATCTTTTGCGAATAATAATACAATATTACAGCATTGAAAAAATTACAGTATGCACTTTTCTATCACTCAAAATTGTTTCCGCAATTTATTTGCTGCTATAGCGCTCATATTGGCAATGAGCAATTCTCTATTTGCAGGCCCTTCGGTACCACCGTTACCGTTAGTTGCGTCAGAATGGCTGAAAGATAATCTATACAAAAACAGTCTGGTCATCATTGATACGCGTAGCAAAAAAGAATATCTGCAAAATCATATTGTAGGTGCCATCAATTTACCGGTTGCAGCTAGTTTTAAAATGGATAATCTGCGCAATAAGGTCATATCGCTTAGTGAAATAAAAGCATTACTAAGCAATGCCGGGATAAAAAACAATCATTCTATTATTATATACGACAGTGGAATTTTTAAAGATTCAGCTAGATTTTTTTGGTTATTATCAATTTACGGTCACCAACATGTTAGTATATTAAATGGTGGTTTCCATGCTTGGCATCAGGCTAAAATGCCAGTAACAAGTGTTCCCCGCAACCTGGCAAGATCCGATTATATTCCACTGATTGGCCACCGGTTTATTACCACTAAGTTGGGAATTAGACTCGCATTAAAAAGCCCGAATACATTTATTATTGATGCTCGCTCAGTCAAAAACTTTAATGCAGTCACTACAAAGAGCAAAAAAAGCGGTAGGATTCCGCAAGCCATTAATGTGCCATGGTATTCCAGCCTTAACGAAGAACAGCCTAACTGGAAGTTAAAATCCATTGCCGAATTACGTTCGATTTTCCAGAAGTTCGATAAAGATAAATACTATATGATTTACTGCGAACGCGGCAAGGAATCGGCGGTTATATTTTACACCATGCATCTTCTTGGCTATAAAGTCGCTGTCTACGATGGCGCCTGGATTGAATGGAGCAGAGATAAAAGTCTCCCCATTGAACGCGCATCAAGGGCAATATCGGGTGAGTAGACTTTCGATCAAAACTCGATTAACGGTTGTATTGTTTTTGTCATTTCTGGTTTTAATGGTGGTCACCAATTTACTGGTTGCCTACTGGGATCTAAAAGAAATACGCAAGCAATCCTATAACACCGCCCGCAATGTCGTCGCCATGTTATCTCAGGATCTGGTGCGACTGGTTGAAAAAATGCCTGATACCGCCTCTGAATCCAATGCTGACACCGCTGCCAATGTTGCGGCCAAATTGGAATCGTTTAAGGCTATCAGACAAATGACGATATACAATCGAGAGGGTAAAAAGGAATCGTCCTATATCCATTATCTCGATACTTCGCTGCCGCCCGTTATCGAGCGCGGGAAAACGTTTATTGCAAAAGGCAAGTATATTCATTTTTACCTGCCGATTATGTATCATGGTAATAATTTTGGATACACCTATCTACGCGTCAGCGCAGAAGCGTTTAATGACCGCCTCGATCATTATTTTAAAAGATTCAGCTATATTATCCCGTTATTGCTACTGCTCTCGTTTATCCTCGCAATCCTTATTCAAAAATTTTTTCTTGGCCCAATTAATCAGCTTGCAAGGGCCATCGAGAATGTATCCGAGACCGCTGATTACTCTGTGCGTGTGACCACGCCTGATGAAGGTGAAATCGGCAAACTGTTTGACGGTTTTAACCAAATGCTCAAGCGCACGCAAATAGCTCAACGACAACTGTATACGGAAAAAGATAAATTACTGGTAACCTTTGAGTCGATCGCAGAAGGAATAATCACTACAGAAGAAAGCGGCCGAATTGATTATATCAATCCTGTTGCCAGTCAATTAACGGGCTGGTCTGATAAAGACGCCTATATGCAGCCGCTGGATAACGTACTGAGACTAACGGATGAATCCAATCACGCACCACTGGTTGGTCAAATTGATGAGTGCTTAGTTCGCGGGACTACGCGTTATAATATTGAGCGTGTCCTATTAATCTCGCGTAACAAGCAGGAAATTCCGGTGCATAATTCAATCGCCCCTATTCGTGATAGTGAAGGCAATATAAAAGGCATTGTCGCGGTGGTTCGTAATGTGACTGAAGCCCGAGAGCTCGCCAAGCTTCTGGAGCATCAGGCATCGCACGATGCATTAACCGACCTGGCCAATCGGAGTGCGTTTGAATTAGAGCTAAAAAAAGAAATAGATGCCCTGAAATTTAACGAGCACCATGCGTTGCTATATTTGGATCTGGATCAATTTAAAATTGTTAACGATACCTGTGGGCATGCCGCCGGCGATGGAATGCTGCAACAAATAGCGGGGGTCATTCGTCATGC
>QILK01000154.1 GCA_003233345.1 Gammaproteobacteria bacterium
AATATTTCCCGACGATCAGAGGGGTCTGATACACCGTCCAAATATCGAGTAAAACGTGGCGATACCATGATGGATATTGCCAAACGATTACGACCGAGCCGGTCTGTTTCGTTGCACCAAACAATGATGGCGATTAAAAAAGCTAACCCAAAAGCGTTTATCAAGGATAATATTCACTGGGTTCGGGCTGGCGCCAGATTAAATATTCCGGATCAGCAATCAATAAGCTCAATGACGCAAAATGTTGCGGTGAGCAGTTATCGCAAAGACACTGACCTGTTTAAATCAAGGGAAGGGGAAGTGACGGTTGCTAAAACCACTGCCAAACCAGCCGCAACAGCCAAGAGTAAAGACAAAGCGCGGGGTGTCTTTTCAGTTGAAGCACCCAGTGATCAAAACAGAAACAGCGGTCAGCTTGGGCGTGAGGACAAAAAAGGTGCTGAGCACGGTGGGTTGTCAGCGAAGGCAAAGGCGGAAGCGCAAGCGAAAAAAGATTTTGCCGACCGCGAAACTTTGGAGGCGAAAACGCGCCAGGAGTTGATGAAGACTTTGGAGACAAAACAGTCGTTATTAACAATTAAAGACGCAGGGTTAGCGAAGCTTCAGTCAAAACTCAAAATTCTTAAATATTGTGAAGGCAATCTGTATGACGCTAACTGCTATAAGGTGATGAACTACACCCGAGTTGACGTAGAAAAGTTACGCAAAAAATACGAAAATCAAAAAGTTGAGCCCTACAAAGAAGCAGCGAAAACCGTTAGTGATGGTGATAGCGATTTTATGTCCTCAGCACAATACAAGGTTTCTGCCTGGATTGGATATTTCAAGAAAAACCCAATGATGGCGGCCATTGTTGGTGGCGGTACTCTTTTTGTATTGATTCTTTTGTTCTTGATAATACGTCAGAGAAAACGTGCTAATGATGAATTTCAAGAAAGTATTCTTGAGTTTGAGCAAGCAACATCAGTGGAACTTGATGCGGAAAATAGTCGTTCGAAGTCGAAAACCAATACGGTCAGTCCGGCAACGAACTCAGTGATGCCAAGTAACACCGCTGCCGTAAATACATCGACATTGGGTGAAACGACAGACGATGATCAGGAATCATCTTACCTTAGTGATTTTGTCGTCAGCAACATGGATGGCGTGCAGGATGTTGCCGAGTCTGATCCGATTACAGAGGCCGATGTATTCTATGCCTATGGAAAGTATGAAGCGGCAGAAATGTTGATCAAGGAAGCTATTCAAACAGAGCCGAACCGGCTTGACCTGCGTTATAAGTTGCTGGATATATATCATGGTGCCAAGAATAATGATGCCTTCGAATATGAAGCCAGTATTTTATTCGACATGCTAAATGGTAGATCCGATCCAATGTGGGACAAAGTTGTGGAAATGGGTCGGGAAATATCACCTGGAAACGCGTTGTTTGGTGGCACTAGCGCTGATGCGGCACCGCAAGCAACCGAGCAGCCATCCGTCAAGGCTGAGGTGCAAAACCTGGCTGACGCATTGCCCGAAGAGCTTGATCTCGAATTCGATTTTGATGATCTCAATGCAGAAGCTTCCAAAGTTTCCAACGAAGCAGAATCAAATTTAGGTAGCGATCTTGAGAGTGAATTAGCAGCACTTGAAGGACGCACTGATAAAATAGCGGCCGAAAATGATGATATATCTTTTGATATCGCCGACAGTGATTTAACGGCGATGAGTGAAAACGTGGTTTCATTTGATATAAACGAGTCACAAACGGCGGACACATTGGCCTCCACGGATAATGACCTGGATCCTTATGACTCGGATCTGTTGATGGCCGATGTTGATGAGGTTGGAACCAAGCTGGATCTTGCCAAAGCCTATATAGATATGGGTGATCCTGAGGGTGCTCGCAGCATTCTTGACGAAGTACTGGAAGAAGGTAATGCCCAGCAAAAAGGAGAAGCCGAGGAGTTAATGCAACAGATGGCTGTTTAAAAAGCTGTCTGAATTCTGCGGTCAGTTTTACAATCGTTAAAAATGAGGCTTTTAAGCCTCATTTTTTATGCTGTTATCAATCCCAAATAGTTAAGAGTAATCAATGCGTATTGCAGCAGGCGTCGAGTATAACGGTAGCGAATTTCATGGATGGCAACGGCAAATAAATAGTCTGTCGGTCCAGCAAATTGTCGAGCAAGCCATCTCGACAGTTGCCAATCATAGCGTTGAGGTTAGCTGTGCGGGGCGTACTGATGCAGGTGTACACGCACAAGGGCAAGTCATTCATTTTGATACTGAAGCTCTGAGAGAGCCGCGACAATGGCAGTTAGGAATCAATTCAAACCTGGCTAGCAATGTTAGCATCACCTGGGTAAAGATCGTTAGCGATGAGTTCCATGCGCGCTATGCGGCCACGGCGCGGCGTTATCGTTATATTATTTTTAATCGGTTCGCGCGCCCAGCGATGCTGGTGGATAAGGTCTGCTGGGTTTACCATCCCTTGAATGAGGAAGCGATGCAGGCGGCGGCGAAGCACTTGTTGGGTAAGCACGATTTTACTGCTTATCGGGCGGTAGCCTGCCAATCAAAAAGTGCTATCAGAACTATCGAATCTATTCAGGTAGAACGATCCGGAGAATTTTTATATATCGATATACAGGCAAACGCCTTTCTACAGCATATGGTACGTAACATTGTTGGTGTTCTTACTACAATCGGTCAAGGGTTGAAGTCAACCGAATGGAGCCGGGAAGTGTTGCAGGTCCGCGATCGTACCCAGGGGGGCATCACGGCACCCGCCAGCGGTTTGTATCTGGTCGGTGTCCGTTATCCACAAAAATTCGGTATAACAGATATACCGGTACCAATGCGGTTCGCGCAATAATTCAAGATTACTTTCCCTGATTGCCGGGTAACTAAAATTTTGGACAAATTTAAATTGATTCGGCGAATTATGTTATTATATCAGGCAAATGTCTAAGGGTCTTGATTGTTAAAACTGTGCGCACACGTGTGAAAATTTGTGGTATCACCAATTCTGAGGATGCAGCCAAGGTTATTGATGCCGGAGCCGATGCCATTGGCTTGGTATTTTATCGGAAAAGCCCTCGCTATATCGAGTTGCAGTGTGCGCAGGAAATTATTCGTTCGTTACCCGCCTTGGTGACGGTAGTTGGACTTTTTGTTAACGAGTCGGCAGCGCAAATTGAAACTATTCTGAATACGTTATCACTGGACCAGTTACAATTTCACGGTGATGAAAGCAACAGCGATTGTATCCAGTTTGGTAAACCTTACTTTAAAGCAGTAAAGGTGCAAGATAAGGATTCGGTGTTGCGAGCGCAAAAATTATATCCGGATGCCAACGCATTGTTACTCGATACACCTTCCAAAGATGCAGCGGGCGGCACTGGAAAAACGTTTGACTGGGGGCTTGTTCCAACTGAGACCACAACGGCATTGATATTAGCGGGCGGTTTACACAGCGACAATGTCACTCAGGCGATTGTCGAAGTCGGACCCTATGCGGTCGATGTCAGCTCAGGTGTGGAATCAGCACCGGGGATCAAGGACCGGGAAAAAATATTTAATTTTATAACGAGAGTAAGAGATGCCGACGCGAGCAGAATTCAATAAAGCGCTGAACGGGTCCGGATTACCGGATAAACACGGTCATTTTGGTAAATTTGGCGGTATATTTGTTGCCGAGACATTGATGCAGCCACTGTCTGAACTGACTAAGGTTTATGAGAAATACCGAGAAGATACCGATTTTATCGCCGAACTGGATCACGAACTGACACATTATGTCGGCCGCCCATCGCCACTTTATTATGCGCGTAACTGGTCAGAAAAGCTTGGTGGCGCACGAATATTTCTTAAACGCGAGGACCTGAATCATACCGGCGCACACAAAATAAATAATACCGTTGGTCAGGCGCTGCTGGCAAAAAAAATAGGCAAACACCGGGTGATAGCAGAAACCGGCGCTGGTCAACACGGGGTAGCCACCGCGACAGTGGCCGGGCGCTTGGGAATGGAATGTGT
>QILK01000225.1 GCA_003233345.1 Gammaproteobacteria bacterium
TCCAGGCGAGACTATAAATTGAGGTAATAGTATTCAGTCAACGATGGGTAACAATTTTAAGGTTTATTACTCGCTGAATCAAAGTAAATATGGAAAAATAAAACAAATCAGTCAATTAGTATTTTTTTTACTATTTTCCTTTTTCTCTTTACGATTTTTCTTGCGTAATTCCATTATCTCCATCGCATATTTGTTTTTAGCTTTTGCGGCTCTCTTGACCCAGATTAATACTGCTGGCGTTATCTCCATAACGTTACCGCTACCCAAGCTTGGGTCGCTGTTTTTTATGCCTACCAAGGCCGCTTTTTCGTATAACGCATCCGGATGCTCTTTGTCGATAGCCTCGTTTATCCAATTGTCGCGTAATTCCGCAAGCTTGCTAATACACTGCTGAGGATAGGGAGGCGCTTTTTTACCGGTTTGCAAACAGGCTTTTACCACCCGACAATCTCCAAGCTCTGCTGAGTGCATATAAATGACCGCCAGCATATAGGCAGCTGCGCCGGTTTTATCACCGTTGTCATAGAGTTTTTTAAAACGCGCCGTTTTTTTCAGTAAATCCCCACCAAGCCTGATTTGATTTTTTTCACTAACAATCGAATCAATCGGTTCCGGTTTATCTGGAAGGCTTAGTTTTTCTGGCAAGCAAATATAAGTTTTACTGTCACTGCATCCGCTGACAAGCAATATAATAGCAATACCCAACAACGCCAAATGAACCGCAATGCCTTGCACAAGCCTTTTCATCTGCAAGCTACCCTCTGTTTGTTAGTCGTATTTTCACTATTTCGCTTTTGCCGAATCGGAATTTTCGGTGTTATTTGCACCCAAGCGGCTCAGTATCACATCGCGCTGTTTTTTGTCCATCGCCCCCAAGCGCTTGACAGCCTGAAAAAACAAATTCATATCGCCCTTTTTTTGTCTGATCAAATTCGAAAATGCCGGCACTTGATTATAGTAGGTCGCAAATATCGCCAACTTGGCATTATTAATACCGGCAGCCATCCAGGCGTCGTAATCCTTGTAACCTTTCCAGCGTTTACGCCGTTGCTTATATTCCAATTGCATCTGCGCAATCACTTGTTTTTTTAGCACGCGTTTACGCTCGTCAGGGATATTTCTGGCATACACGATTTTAAGTTTTTGGCGATAAAGCAATATAAATGCGTGAAACTGTCTCTCATATTTTTTGTAACGCGCATAACGTTTGGCCACCTCAGGCGTACCCCGTTTTGCCATCCATCGGTCAATTCCATATAACTCCACCGCTGTCGCAAAAGACTCGTTAAAGGTTGTATCCCCTTTTACATAAATAATCTGGTGTGCCAGCTCATGAAATATCAACCCCGCCAACTCAGGGTCGCTGCTGTTAACATAGGTACTGAGCACCGGATCTGAAAACCACCCCAATGTTGAATAAGCGGTGACACCACCGACAATAACATCATAGCCTTTTTGCTTCATCTCCTTGCCTAACGCTACCGCCTTGTGCTTGGCAAAATAACCGATATAACTCAAACAGCCAACCACTGGAAAACACCACTTTTTCGGCTCGGTAGACAACTCAGGTGCAGCGATAACATTCCAGACGATGTGGCTACGCTTGATGTCTGCGTAACTTTTAAAGCTATAATTATTTGGTAACTCTAGTTGACTGGTCGCAAAATGACGCATGGCAATGATTTTTTTAAGCTGCTTCTTTAACCTCGGACTGGTGGTTTCAGCCGCGATTAGACCTTCGATATCATGGCGCTTAGACCAGACCTTTAGATGCCCGGTAATGGATTGCGAATAATATCCAACCGTGGAGCAAGCAGATATTAAAACCAAAACTGAAAAGATGACCAGACAGACAGAAGTACTGTAACCTGTGAATTTCACCACCCCGTATTTAACGCCCAATTTACTCTTACCTCACTAACAACTGCCGGTTATTAATAGCTTCCAGTTTACCCTGATTATCAATCGATAAAAACCGTTGGAAAAAATATTCTATTAAAAACTAATTGATTAAAAATAATTGATTAAAAATAACTAATTTAAAGTATAGTTCAGTCAATGATTGTAAACAAAATTATGGCTTAAGATACTATGGAAATCTATCTGGTTGGCGGCGCTGTACGTGACAAATTGCTTAATCTAGCGGTTAAAGACCGGGATTGGGTGGTCGTTGGCGCAACCGTCGAGCAAATGTTAAACATTGGATATAAGCAAGTTGGAAAAGATTTTCCGGTATTTTTACATCCAGAAACCAATGAAGAGTACGCGCTCGCACGAACCGAACGAAAAACCGGCAAGGGCTATACGGGATTTAACACCTTTACCAGTACGGATATTACCCTCGAGCAGGACCTAAAACGGCGCGACCTTACCATCAATGCAATCGCTGAAGATCAAAATGGTAAGATTATTGACCCCTTTAACGGCCAAGAAGATCTCGCCAATGGCTTGCTTCGCCACGTCTCCGCCGCGTTTTGCGAAGATCCGGTCAGAATCCTGCGCGCCGCCCGTTTTGCCGCGCGCTTTGCGCCATGGGGGTTTAAGATCGCACACGGCACCAACAAACTAATGAAAGCAATGGTCGCAGAGGGTGAAATAGACGCACTGGTCGCCGAACGTGTCTGGGCTGAGACGGCCAAAGCACTGGCAGAACCACAACCGCAACGTTTTTTTCAGGTGTTACGCGGCTGCAATGCGCTGGCAAAAATTTTCCCTGAAATTGCCGCATTGGATTCTCAGACGGCTGCTTCGCACCAACAATCAAATGAGTGTGAAAGTAATATTACCATTCTGGCACTCAACCGTTCGGTTACCAAAACCGACCAGGATAGTCATCAAAGCCGGCTACGCTTTGCAGCCTTAATGTTACACCTGGCTGATGACGACGAATGCAAAGCCATCGGTGATATTGAGCATTTTTGCGTGCGCATAAAAGTCCCCGCTGAATTCCGCGATCTGGCCGTGACCTGTCGATTCCTGATGCCCTCTTTTATTGACTGCCAGCAATTACCGGCACCCGCTATCGTCAAGCTGCTATCCAGACTGGATGCGTTTCGGCGTGCTGATCGATTTAACATGGCGGTAGCGGTATGCTATTTTGATACCGATGGCAGCGATGCTCAAAGACAATTATTACTAAAATCTCTCGAGCTCACCGCTAACATCGATACCAAAAATTTTGTCGAAAAAGGCTTAAAAGGAAAGCAAATTGGCGACGCTATATTTACCGAACGTTGCCAACGGGTGGAAAGACTGTTATTTGAGCTTAACGCGGGATAAAGCGTCGCTCAAAAAATATTAACCAGCAAGCCATTTTCGTTTTTAGAATAAAAATAGCAGCCAAAGCCCCGACTGAGTTGGCAACTGCATCAGCCCATTCAAACATTCGTGCTTCACCCATACCCTGCAAAAACTCGATACCAATACCCATTGCTATAAATAAAAACATCCATATCAGACGACTGCGAAATTGGCGGTAGATCTGTCCGTGCCAGAACATCAGTGTAAAGTAAGCAGAAAAATGTAATAGCTTGTCACCCCACTCGATAGGCAGATTAATGTTGGGTGGTTTGGGTGTCAGACTTAACCAAGTGATCATTACGATCAATAGAACACCGATTGCCTGCCAAAATATAAAATAACGGAATTCAAAAATATCCGTATCAGACGACTTATAATCCACTTTGCAAGGCCCCGGAATAAATAAAATAAAACATCACTATACCCAGCAATATTCGGTATGCAACAAACGGTAGCATACCAATGCGCTCGATCAGCTTTAAAAAATAGTGAATACAAATGTACGCAGTTACCGCGGAAATAACAAGGCCGTAAGCCAATATGTCCCACTCGACATTGACAGACTTAAAAAACAGTTTATAGGTTTGCGACAAGGTCGCCAGTACGATTACCGGTATTGATAACAAGAAAGAAAACCGGGCTGCTGTCTGACGGCTAAACCCAAGCAACAAGGCGGCGGTAATGGTAATACCCGAACGCGATGT
>QILK01000220.1 GCA_003233345.1 Gammaproteobacteria bacterium
CTTTCTAAAGGTGGCGAGATCTTTTGAGGTAAGGCGGCGTTCCATGACTATGATTTTATACCATGTTCTCGAATTAATTCAATAGTCTATTACCATTTTAGGCTGAGTAGTTACTAATAATTTTCCTTTTGACGGTTTAGTTAGCTGGAGTTGCAAGCTGTGCTAAGTTATTTAGCGTACGGCACGGTTTCGCCCTGTTAAGTACTTTAGTATGTATTAAGGCTTTAGTCTCTAAGTAGCCATCAATGCTCTCTAATTTCTTGTAAATTTTTATAAATTGCTTTTGTATAAGGATGCTCAGATCCAAGATGCTTTTTGGTGATTGTCATGCTTTAGCGGCATATTCGCGCGCATTTTTATAATCTTTTTTATCTCTAAAGGCATAGCTAAGATTATGGTATAACTTGGCCATTTCAGGATGTGTTGGGCCCAGTTTATTTAGTTTTATCGCAATGCCTTTTTTATAATACTCGATCGCTTTTTCATGTTCCCCTTTTTTACTGTATACGGCCCCTAGATTGTTATAACTGGTTGCGATACTTAGATGTTCCGGTCCGTGTTTTGTGAGGACTATGGCTAGAAATTTTTGATATAAACCTATTGCCTGGTCTAGTTTACCAAGATTACTGTAAGCGAGCCCTAAATTATTATAAGTTGCCGCGACGCTTAGGTGGTTTGGACCGTGATTCTTGATTTTTAATGCAAGTGCTTTTTTATAAAATTCGACTGCCTTATCGAACTGTCCTTTTTTATTGTAAACAGAGCCGATGTTATTATAAGTTGAGGCGACAACCGGATGTTCGGCTCCCAGGGTTTTTATCAGTATTTTTAGCGATTTTTGAAAGGATTCTATTGCCTTGTCATATTTTCCTGTTTTGATAAAACTCAGGCCGAGTTTGTTATGGACACTAGAGATGCTAATATGATTTGGGCCTAACTCGGCTGTTATCTTTTCTAATCGCTGTTGATAATATTGAATAGCCTTTGAATAATCGCCTTTTTTAAAAGCTTGTTCGCCGAATTTCTCACTATCAATTGCATAGATATTTATACTGAAACCACTGATTAGGATTATCAGTAATAGAACCTTTCCTATCGCATACTTCATTGAGTGTTCACTGCCCTATTCTGTTGCTGAATATATTCTGCTAAGCGTGCCATACTGGTTCTTGTTAATCTGTGTCGAGTGCCAAACTTTTTATCCTGCGCCATAATGATACTCTGTCAATCCCCAGTATATTCGCAGCAGCGGTCTTATTGCCATTGGTTTTTTCCAGCACAAATTCAATATAGTTTTTTTCCTGCTGTTTTAACGTCGGTAGCTCTGTGAGTTGCTTAAATTCCGGGATTTTATTTTGAATGAGTTGGGTGACTGAAACCGGCAGGTGTTCGATTCCAATTTTCTGATCTACCGCGAGTGCTACGCCGCGTTCAATAATGTTTTCCAGTTCTCGAACATTACCAGGGAAGCTATAATGCTGTAAAAACTTAATCACTTCGTTGGTCATGGTTTTTCGTGGTTGATTATGGATGGCCGCATGTCGATCGAGGAAATGATTTGCAAGGAGCACGACATCGTCTTTTCGATTGCGCAATGACGGTAACTCAAAGGTCACTACATTTAATCGATAATATAGATCCTGGCGTAGGGCACCGGAAGATATTAGTGTTTTTGGATCACGGTTGGTGGTTGCAAGAAACCGTACATCGATTTTAACTGGCCTTGTTCCTCCCAGTCTTAATAATTCGTGCTCCTGAAGTACGCGTAACAAATTGACCTGCATGGATTGCGGCATTTCTGTTACTTCATCCAGCAACAACGTACCTTTGTTTGCCGTTTCTATTAAACCGCGTTTTAGTTGAGACGCGCCGGTATAAGCCCCCTTTTCGTGCCCGAATAGTTCGTTGGCCAGCAGCTCTTCTGTAAAGGCGCCACAGTTAATCCCCAGAAACGGTCCTTCAGCTTTTAAACTATGATTATGTAGGTAGCGAGCCAATAGTTCTTTCCCCGTCCCGCTTTCACCACAAATTAGAATGCTACAATCAGAAACGGCCACTTGTCTCGCTGTTTTAAGTAAAAGCTGCATATCCTCATTTTGAGTGATAATATTGACCTTACCCTTGTAAGTCTCAATCTCATTTTTGAGTATCTGGTTCTCGCGTTTTAGCTTGACTTTAATATAGGCCTCGCGAACGACTTGTTTTACTTCATCAAGACGAAAAGGTTTTGCGACATAATAAAATGCCCCGAGCTGCATTGCACTCACGGCAGTTTCTGGTGTTGCGTAGCCGGTAACAACAATTACTTCAGTATCAGGCGATATTTTTTTTGATTGTTTTAAAACTTCAAATCCATCAATTCCTTTCATACGCAGGTCTGTTAAGACAACATCAATTTGATTATGACGCAATTCGGTTATAGCGTCTTCACCCTTGTCAAAACTATAAACATTACAGCCTTGCTTGGTAAATACCTTTTCAAGGTTGTTAAGCGCTGCATGTTCATCATCAATAATCATTAGATTGCAGCCGAGTTTTTCTTCTGCCATCGCTCTACTCCTCTATTTCCACAGGGACCTGACATAACGGAAAGCGAACAGTAAATTCGGTATATTTTCCTTCCTCTGATTCAACTTCAATTGTTCCGCTCTCCTCGGCTATGATTTCATGGGTAATAAAAAGCCCTAGCCCGGTACCGTCACCGGTCATTTTAGTTGAGAAAAACGGATCAAAAATACGATCAAGATTTTCGCCTGGAATCCCGGCTCCGTCATCCCTGAAGCTTAACTCCAGTAACAACTCGCCTTCGACTTCTTCGTGAGTATTGACGGAATCTTCTTCGATAATTTTTGCCTGTATATTGATTTTCCCCTGTTTTTCTATGGCATCCTGACTGTTTAGAAGTAGATTCATACAGACCATTTGTAAGCGTTGCTTGTCCGCATAAGTTTTTATATCGGGATCAATGTTAATAAGGTAATCAATATTCTTTGATTTTCCAGAAGCCCGACATAGTACTAACACCTCACTGATTAATGAGGCCAAGTTGATACAGACTTTCTGACTCGGCTTGTCTCGAGAATAATCAAGTAGGGTTTTAATAATATTACGTGCACGAATGGTTTCATCATCGATCATTTTAAGAGAGCTTTTAATTTCTTTCTCATCAAAACTATCTCGATTTTTATCGTCTAATTCACTCAGGAGAACTTGACAGGTCAAAGAGATATTGGAAATCGGGTTATTAAGCTCATGCGCAATGCCCGATAGCAGCGTCCCTAACGCAGCCAGTTTCTCTGATTGCACCAACCGCTTTTTATTGCGATCAAGTGAGACGATCATACGATTAAAAGCATTTTGTAACGAAACAATTTCACGTTCCTGAATATTTAGATCGAGCTTGTGGTAGCCGGTTTTTACGAACTTATTCATATTTTTTTCTACCGTACTTAAGGAGCCGATAACCGTCCTCGATAACCGTAAAATAATATAAAAACCGGTTAGTAAGATGATTAATATCGAGGCCATATAAACTCTAAACGAAAGCGCATAGCCTTTATGAAAGGATGCGTATTCCATACGATTAATATTTTCAACCGTTAGAATCATCTGCTTGCCTAGCTTCCGTACCTCAGCTTTTTGTTTTTTAGAAACTAGATTCTTATTTTCGATGATATAATTCAATAGGTTATGATATTTTTCTAAACTGGTTTCAAATTCATGGGTTCTTCGTTTGCCGATAATATCTACTGAAAGAGATCGGTTATGCTTGAGAATTTTTTGTACTTCGACAACATATTTATTGCTAATCTCGATATCGGCCTGTTTCTTATATAAAAAAAAGTTCTTCTCATATCGGCGAATTTCCAGTGAATATTCGAGCAACTTGGAAAGGACATACCCTTGTTGTACGCGAGATTTAGTGTATTTCAGCTCAAAATAGGCCCCCAAGCCCAGAATCAATATCATTCCCGCCATCAACGAGTAGCTAACAATAATCTTGCCTTGTAAACTAATTGGATGTTTAAGAAATAACATTTTAGAAACACACGTTTCAATAGTGAAACACTATTCAAAGGTAACACTTTATCTCAAAATATCAAGTATTTATCATATTATCTTCGATTATCTATTGCAGTATTGAAACAGATAAAATACAAGGGATTATTATAATTTAGTAAAAACAATATCTTACTGCATAACTATATATGGCACAATATATGCATATACTATAGTATA
>QILK01000185.1 GCA_003233345.1 Gammaproteobacteria bacterium
CTTGCGGCTTATAATACTGGTGAAAACCGGGTCGCACGCGAAATCAGACGCAACCGCCGTCGCGGACTGCCCACCACTTTTTGGCACTTGAATCTACCTAATGAAACCCGGCAATATGTCCCTAAATTGTTGGCCGTCAAAAAAATAATCGAGAATCCGCAACGTTATGGCCTTGATCTGCGTTATATCGCTGATCAGCGTAAGATTGTTGCGGTCAATATTGGTAGCCAAATCGATTTGGCCATCGCCGCCGAGCTGGCTGGCATTAGCCTTGAAGATATTTACAAACTAAACCCAGGGTTTAATCGCTGGGCGACCTCTCCCCATGGCCCACATCGACTGATGTTGCCAATTGAAGTTGCCAATGACTTTAAACGTAAACTGCGCAAGTTACCAAAATCCAAGCGTATTGTTTGGAAGCAATATAAAGTTAGCGGTCGACAAAGCGTCGCTAATATAGCCCGCTCTTATAATATATCGCCATCAATGCTAAAGAGCGTTAACTCGATTAGAGGTCGCTATGTCAGTGCCGGCACCACGATTAAAATTCCGGTTTCCTATATTGCCAAAAGCAACTATACATTAACTTTGACACAACGTATTAACGACAAACGCAGTCAAGTTGCTACGCGTCGTTTAAGTCGTTTTGGCCGCCGACAACAGAATAGCTTTAGCCGTAAGCAAGGCACCCGCCGTTACGCCACTACTACTTCGAAAACCAAAAAATCTCGTGGTTATACATCCCGGCACACGGATGTCTATCGGAGCCGACAAACCTATCGGGTAAGACGTGGCGATACACTGTCAAAAGTCGCCCGCCGCTATAAAGTGAGCAGAAGAACACTGGCGCGCTGGAACCGCATTTCGCATCGCGCAAGACTCCGGCGTGGACAAAGACTGGTTATTTATTCGAAGAGATCACGATCCATACGGGAGCGAAAATCACCAATACGCATCATTAGCCGCTCAAGTAAACAGGGGTCACGCAAAAAGCGTATAACCTATATCGTTAGACGTGGTGACACATTATATTCGATAGCCCGTCGATTTCGTATATCCGTTGGCAGTATAAAAAGCTGGAACAGACGCTTGCGTAAACGCAGTCGCATTCAACCTGGCCAAAGACTAAAGCTGTATGTCCAACGCAAATCCCGCCGTCGTCGCGGCTAAGTAGCCCGGACTTCGCGCAGCGAACGCCGGGGAAAAAGCATGGTGATCTCACCAATTGCCCAAAGCCCCTGTAGCCCGTCACAAGATTTTAAGTGTTACCACTCAAAAAATCTTGTGACGGGCTATTTAATGGGCGTTGTTGAATCGAATAAGGGTTAAACTTAATCACTTTCCCCGGCGTTCGCTGCGCGAAGTCCGGGCTACTTTTAGACATATAAATGGCACCGTGTCTGGTGTTCGCCTTCTGTTGAATCTGGATAGGCGACACGACACTTGTCGAGTACTTCCGGGCAACGGGGATGAAAATGACAGCCCTTTGGTGGGTTGATGGGCGAAGGTAGATCCCCGGTCAGAATTTTTTTGTTTTCAATCGTATCCTTGTTTATTTCCGGTACCGCTGCAAACAGTGCTTTGGTATAGGGGTGCATTGGGTTACGCATAACCTCTTCTACTGGTCCGTGTTCTACGATTCGACCAAGATACATAACGGCAATTTCATCGGCGAGATAAGCGACGACGGATATATCATGGGTAATAAATAAATAAGATAATGCCAGTTTGTCCTGTAATGATTTAAGTAGGTTCAGAATCTGCGCCTGTACCGAGACATCGAGCGCACTGGTCGGCTCATCACAAATAATCAGTTTAGGCTTAACGGCTAATGCCCGGGCTATGCAAATTCGCTGGCGTTGCCCACCTGAAAATTCATGCGGATAACGATGACGCATGTCTGGACTAAGGCCGACCATCATTAATAATTCATCAATACGCTTACTACGATCTTGCGCTGAAATATTCATGTTCAATGAAATCATCCCTTCTTCGATAATATCACTAACTCTCATCCTTGGGTTCATTGAGGAAAATGGATCCTGAAAAATTATTTGAAAATCAGAGCGCTTTTTTCTTAAGCTCTCACCTTTCAGCTCCTGCAAATTTTCTGATTCAAAACGAATATCACCCTGGGTATACTCTCGCAGTAACTGCAAAATTCCTTTACCGACCGTTGTCTTGCCACAACCCGATTCACCAACCAGGGCTAGTGTTTTACCTGGTTTTATTTCCAATTCGACACCATCGACAGCATACACATAACCCGCCACGCGCTTTAAAATACCTTTGTGAATCGGAAAATACACCTTTAGGTCCTTAACCTCAAGCAGTGTACGATCGTGTTTATCAACAAATTTCTCATGCGAAGCTTCCTGCTCTGCTGTCGAATCTGTTGTCACCTTAGACTGCATCGGTGAACCCGGTTCCCAGGGTTCCGGTCTGGTTGCAGCGGTTTTTTTGTCGTATAAATGGCACATAACCGACTGCCTGTTGCCTGGCTTGCGGGTGATAGGGATCTGCTTTGCACAGACATCCCACGACGCCTCACATCTCGGCTCAAACCGACATCCCCGGAATTCCGTTGTCAACGGTGGAACCGACCCTGCTATCGCATCAAGTGGCTGATGCCGTTTTTCGATTGTCGGTAGCGATCTAAATAAACGCTGACTATAGGGATGTGCAGGTTTGTTAAAAAAAGTTTTGCGATCTGCTTGTTCGACAATTTGACCAGCGTACATGACCGCAA
Organism: Gammaproteobacteria bacterium; assembly: GCA_003233345.1. Classification (GTDB taxonomy): domain Bacteria; phylum Pseudomonadota; class Gammaproteobacteria; order SZUA-21; family SZUA-21; genus SZUA-21. The sequence goes on from QILK01000185.1 coordinate 2,750, forward strand.
CCTTGTCTGCGGTTTCATAGACCACACCAAGGTCATGAGTAATTAATAATATTGCCATGCCTGTCTTTTTTTGTAACTGTTTTAATAACTGTAAAACCTGTGCCTGGATAGTGACATCCAGTGCCGTGGTGGGCTCATCTGCAATCAGTAAATCCGGTTCTGCGGCTAACGCAATCGAGATCATCACCCGTTGTTTCATACCGCCTGATAGCTGGTGTGGATACTCCTTGATCCGTTGTGACGGATCAGGGATACCCACTGCGTCCAGTAACTCGATCGTACGCGCGATCAATAGCGCTCCCTTTAAGCCTTTATGTTTGCGCAACACTTCTTTAATTTGCTCGCCAATGGTTAGCACCGGGTTTAACGATGTCATCGGTTCCTGGAAAATCATCGAAATCCGGTTACCACGCACTTGACGCATATTAATTTCGGTAAAGGTGGTTAGGTCGTCGCCTTCAAGGATAATATGGCCATCAACTATTTTTCCCGGTGGACTCGGAACCAGACCGATAATCGACAATGCGGTAATCGATTTACCACATCCGGACTCGCCCAATAACGCCATTGTCTCACCGCAATTAATATCGAAGCTAACACCATCAACTGCACGTAGCGTGCCTGACGCGGTATCAAACCAAGTCTTCAAATTCTTAACAGATAATAACGGCTGCTTCATAATAATCTCGTTTTAATAAACTCAAGCATTTCTCGCAAGCTCCATCACCAGAGTATGAATGGGTAATTGCTGACTATAAGGCAAACGCATATAAGCCTGCGCCAGCTCCAACGCTTCTTTGGTCAGGATTTTAGTATCCTTGTCATTGGCCATTGGCCGGCGTTTTTGCTCTTCTGGCAACTCATCATCTAATTGAGATTTAATCTGTGAAATATAAGCTTCTTCCTCGTTAGCATCCAGTTGCTTGCCACCGATACCAGACAATAACCAGTTTGATCTGACGCGGACATATTTGGCTAACTTGACCAGCTTATTGGTCTTAGGATAGGACTCACCTGCGAGCCATTTGGCGACTTGCTCTGAGGGTACTTTCAGTAAATTGGCAACCGCCGCTGTCCGGTCATCGTCAGGTTCAGGGAAACCGGCTTCGGTAAGGACCTCATTAAGACGTTTGGAAAATTTCTGACATTCTGAATTCATAACATCGCTTAACCTTTTGTGAGTCTGGGATCAAACGCATCGCGAACAGC
>QILK01000098.1 GCA_003233345.1 Gammaproteobacteria bacterium
GAAAATGTGGCGGTCCAGTCAAGGTCATCGCCTGCATCGAAGACCCGGTGGTTATCGAAAAGATAATCAACCACCTGAAAGAAAGAGAAACAGTTTCAGGAGAACCCATTCGATTACCCGAGAGCCGGCGACCACCACCACGGCTAAGCTTGTTCGACTGAATCACTTTTCAACTTATTGCTGCTCCTTTACTAAAGCGGTAGAGTATCTGTCGGCCTGAAAGTGGAAATCGATTAAAATTCAAGCTAAAGTACACAAAGAGTGAAACAAAAGAGGCGAAATTCAGTAAGGGCTCATCGTGACTAGGGATAAAAGAGAGCTGATCGGCTATTCAATCCCCTGACTTTTTTGGGGACAGGGCTATTATTCTTCTTATAGAGCGGATTGCTTGTTATCTCGGGGTGGCTAAGAGAAAACGTAACTGGAATGGAAAACTCAGCACCCTCGGCAATTGCTCCTGCATTGCCCTACTACACACCACTCCTTATTTCGATATCATTGCTTCGTTAACAAACTCAATTCTTTGCTCGATTACAGGAATAACTTTTATTTCGATGAAATTTTTTTCTTCGGTCGTAAAGCATTTGGACAAGCTTATTTCATGCACTTTTTGAATAAGCCCTTTAGTTTGTGTTTGTAATTGCGATTTCACGAGTCGAAAGGGGACTTCTGCCATTTCCGCCAATTTTTTCCATGTTTCCTCTATAAACCACCCTGGCCTGGCTTCATCATCTACATACATCGCCATCTGGCTATTGGGCAGGTAGGCATGCACACAAAGTAAATCATAAAATGGTGCCATATGCATACCTTTTTCTGACAAAATAAAAGATATATTTTTTGCATGCGCATCACTATTGCCGATTAGATAATTAAAAATATACCAGTTAAGTATTTTCTGCTTATCTACAGCTGGTTGAGTCAATTGCTTAACCGCTAAAAAAACATCCTCCAGGCTGATGCCAGCATGACTTTCATATTTGTACCCTTCCCATTTGTTTAGTAATTGGCACAAGTCAATCTGATGCAATCGTTTGATATGACCCGGTTTGGATACACGGTCATAACGTCTGATTAAATAAACCGGTTCAGGAATATGCAGCAACTCCACGTCAGGGACATTAATATTCAAATCGCTTGCTAAGCGCATACAAAAATATTCATTCGCAGGACAGAACTCAAAATTAGAGTTATTATTATCCGGTTTCAAGATATGACTAGATGCTGCGGTTCCTTGAGGAAGAAAAAAATTCTGGTTTTCATATTTAACAGCAATCTTGTTTTGAACACCTGCTAGTGACATATGAAGTTTTTCATTCGCGACCATTAAAGATGAATCACTTGATTCACGAATCATTTGTCCAAGATCATTTTTTGATAGTGGCAAATAAAACGGTTGTTTTGGAAAAGAATCTTCTTCAAATAAAAGTGATAAGGCGCCTGCCAATTCTTCACCAAAATTTGATAATAGGCCAAAAATGTCCCGCGTGTGCAAATTTCTTTTTCGCGCCATGACTTCACGCATGCCCCCCTCTGGCAACAAATTCTCGAAAAACCATTCGACCTTTTTATCCTCTGTATGGTCATTAAAGGACTCAGATTGGAGTGGAAAATGTGGTGACAATACAAATGCTGTTTTATCATTAATCCAGGTATCTGTGTAAACAAAGCAAAATTTGCCCTGCTCAACAGTTAAATAACCCACTTTCCTTAATTCGCACCATACAGCCAGCATAAATATTAATCCACTTCAGGCAGCTTTACTTCCAGTTTAATTCCAAGTTGTTGACAAACGTGTAATACTTTATTGAACTGCGCTGTGCCTTTGCCATTTTCAATCGCATTAAAAAAAGGAATACTTACCCCACACAAACCGGCAGCATTGGCTTGAGTCAAACCCGCTTTTTTACGGATCTGACGTATATGCACCCCAAGGTCCTGTACGGTAGTTATCGAAAAATTGTCCATAAATTTAATGATCGTTTATTATTAAGAGAATATGCCTTATTTTCGATCATATATTCAATGATCGTTAAGTATTTGTAGTATTATAGCCAAAAAAATATAATATTCAACGTTCGTTAAATAAATACTGGATTTACTAAAATTAGTAGTTGATTTAACGGCTTAGAGCTCACCATTAGACTAGTAAACAACTGTACTTGCGCATGAGCTGAAAAATACAGATTTACAAAAATATTAGGTGGATGAGCATATGTTACAATGCTATATTACTGTTATATAATAATATATATATATTTACTGTATTAGGTGCTTGAGCATGATTCTAGAGCAACGCATTTTAAGATCCATTGCCAATCGGAAAGATCCTGTTTTCCTGAGGAAACAGTTCGAAGCTATGGGTAGTCCTGCCCAGGTATCTCGCGCATTGAAAAGTCTTGTGGGCAGTGGTCAACTCATCAAAATCAGGCGAGGTGTTTACAAAAAGACTGAACGCGAGCGTTCTGCATTACAAGAGGCAGTAGATATCTTTGGTAGCAAGGAAGAGGCTATTTCCAATGTGCTGAGCTTTTGGAAAAAGTCACAGCCATCTGATATTGACTTAAGTCAGCTAGTCACTATTAATCAGCTCCGATTTAAAATCCCCAGGTTTTGGAGTTCCCCTGAAAAACTATCTGCACAGAATATTATCGCTGTTGTCTTAAGTAATCCTACCGAAGACGATGTTAGTACTTTATGCAGAAAGTTCGGTGTTCATGCGGTATGGGAAGTTTTAAAGAAGTTAGAAACTTTAGGTGAGCTTAGTAGAGGTCAGCGCTTGTATAGTCACCAATTTCTGAAGAAATTTGCTATAGCAGATTGTCATGCGGTCTGAATTAGCGGCTCTGATCCAGGATGTTCGGGAATTTGAATTCACCAATGATATATATTTTATAGAGCCAGTTTTGATATTGATTTAGCCACAGTTGATAGAAAATTATCAAGAAAAAATATTAGCGATCTTGTTTTGTTTCTCCAGGGTAAGGGGCGACAAGTTGAAGACATCCTGTCCATTTCTGATTTGCATGATTCTGAAAATGAAGGATTTGACCTGCGTGATTTCCAACAAGACTTTAGTGTCGATATGATAAAGCTAACAGTATTTACTTATGGAGATAATGATCTCCAGCGCTCGATTCTAACTGACGATGATTCGATAAAATATGGAAAGATTAAGATGGCCACTGTAAATGCGATTTTTAAATTAAAGTGCCTGGTGCTCATCGATCGCCACAAATCAAGAGACGTCTTCGATTTGTATTACTTGGTAACACAAAAACAATACTCAGTAGCTGATATATTTCAGACGATAAGTCGTTATAAGCCAGACTCCAGTTTGCAAATAGCGAAGGTCAGGCTGTCAACAGCGGATTTTCCTCTCGCAGACGAAGGTTACGATGAGAATGATGCAGGGGTAACAAAAAAAGAGATTGCTGATTTTTTCAATGAAGAAATCCTACGGTTAGGTGATTGAGCACCATAAATACAAAATTAACAGAAACTCGCAGACGAGCAGGAAGAGAAAACACCTGCGCAACACCAGTCGGAAATACTGGCAATAGCTTTATACGGGCTATGGTTAGAATAAAAGTTTAATAGTGCAGCATGAACCACAAGATCAGATACCCGCTACCCCTCGGGCGGCCATGACCGGTTTTTGCTCCTGCAAAACCGGTATACATGCCATCCATGGCAATAACATGGGCACAACGTTTGAAGCGGGTTTTCGAAGCTACCGCGTTCTGCTCTCGCCTCTTACCTACAGTCCCTGTAGGCAATATCGACATCGAGACATGCGGAAAATGTGGTGGTCCAGTCAAGGTCATCGCCTGCATCGAAGACCCGGTGGTTATCGAAAAGATAATCAACCACCTGAAAGAAAGAGAAACAGTTTCAGGAAAACCCATTCGATTACCCGAGAGCCGGGCACC
>QILK01000214.1 GCA_003233345.1 Gammaproteobacteria bacterium
ACGATGAATACAGATATTTTAAAAAAACTGTCAACAAAAACACTACGTGAATCGCATGATCTTATTAAACAAGCTTTAGAGTCTGATATAAAAACTAAAGAAAAAATTAAAAATAGTATTTTTCCTGATAAAAAATATGATGATTTTGGTTTAATGGCAGAAAAAATTAGAGGTATAATGTTAAACGGAAAAGACAAATATTTTGGCGTACAAGAATTTAAAGATTGGAAAGAATATAAAAATGCTATTGAATCTATATTTGATGAGAGAGGAGAATCTTATACCAAAATTATTTTTTAAAGGAATACATAGGACAACCTGGTATCACTTAAAACCAAACCATTCACAGAATAGCCATGCCGATTAGCTTTGCGAAAAAAGAAGTTTAAACCGCAGGCAAAAACGAAGCTAAAGGGTTCTTGATATGTATTTCGACAAAATAATCAAAAAGAGTACTAACTATATGAATAGCAGGCAGGTGAATTCATCGTAAAAATATTTCAGACGGGCTACCTGATATTATGGAATAAAAAAATTAATGCTGAGTAATAGAGATAACAGCCTCAACCAGAATCTACCTGTTGATACAAATCCCGGTAAGCCTTGATCCTCTGTATCCATCGTACCCCCGTCCGTAGGCTATACTGACGAATCGCTTCAATCGAACCTACCACGCCTTTAAAGCGTTTGTCATAGGTCGTGATCTGCGTTATCCACTTTATAAAATCAAATGGAATACCAGCCAGTTCATCTTTAGTTTCAAAGGCGGCACAAGCTTAATTTAAGGTTTCGCACAGCACAGACGGCGATGCTTCAGAATTACTCGAAGCTGAGCAGCAAGAGATAGTAACCAAGGGTGGGAAATGTGAACCCTCAATCTAAAGCTTACCTTACAAAAAGTCATGGCTAATCACAAATTTTCAATCATTTAGCACTGACATTTGACAGATTATGCCTTTGAAGCTATATTCCCTATATGGCATGTGAAATCGAATACACGGACGAATTCGAGAAGTGGTGGGATTCATTAAGCGAGGCTGAGCAAGAAGATGTGTCCGCTATTGTTAATCTGCTAAAGGAACGCGGCGTTCAATTACGGTCACCTCATACATCGGGAATCAATAGTTCCAAGCATTCCCACATGCGAGAGTTACGAATTCAACATGCAGGTAATCCATACCGGGTGTTATACGCATTCGATCCGAAGCGTACACCTTGTTGCTGATTGGTGGTGACAAGACCGGCAAGGATGATTGGTACGATGAGTATGTACCGATTGCTGATAACCTTTATGACGCCCACCTTGAGGCATTGGATAAAGAGTAGAGGGATATAGAGAGAGTAAGCATTATGGCTAAGAATTTTAAGCAACTATTCGACAAGATGTCACCAGAGACGCAAGCACGATCCAAGGCTAAGACTAAACAGCTCTTGGCTGAATTACCCTTGCAAGAATTACGACATGCTTTGGACTTAACACAGCAACAATTAGCCGATCAATTAGATATGAATCAGGCCTCTTTGTCCAAGATGGAGCAACGCACTGATATGCTACTCAGTACATTACGCCGTTACTTGAATGCAATGGGTGCAGATTTAGAATTAAAGGCAAAATTTTCAAATGGTGAAGAGGTAATTATCACGCAGTTTGAAGGTCTTCAAAAAACTGGTGGTACACGATGATCATAGATTTTAAAAATTTTTATATTATCGCAGGAACGGTTATTGATCTGTCAACACTTCCCCGGACACTCGGTTACACAGTTTTTTGCATCTCTTCATAATCTACTGGTGACTAATAGTCGTTAGTAGAATGAAGTCGCTGACGGTTATAAAATACTTCAATGTATTCAATATCTTGTTGGGCTTCCTCTCTGTTATTGCTTGTGGTTAACCAGTCCAGTTTTTAAGATATGAAAAAAACTTTCTGCTACCAGTATCCCAACAGTTCCCTTTGCGGCTCATACTTTGAGTAATACCGTGCTCATTCAATAGTACGCGGTGGTTCCCATTGATTTTTAGCTCTATAACGCCGTCAGCAACGTTTTTTACCTTATTAATTGGCAATTCTGGATCAAGTTATATTGTATATGGAAAAGGCCCTTACCAAATACATCTTTGGTCATTAATATTATTACGAATATGTTTTCTCACGAGTGCTGCAACCATGCTTTTTTTCTAAAAAGCACATAGGCGGTGCCGGGATATTTTTACCTATTAAGCCGAGTTATTCAATAGTCCGAAAGGATCAGCAGTCTAAGTGTTAAACAGTCTAAGTGTTAAAAAATATAAAGCGTCGCACTCTGATTTGGCAAGCAGTCCTAGACAACCATAACCACATTCAATACAATCTCCATAAGGTAACACCGGCTTCGATTAGTTCAACCATATATATACTATGCGGTGCACAGCGTATTAATTCTTAATAGTTAGGTATAAAAATATGAACAGAAAAGTCATGCTACTTGCAGCGATTATGGCTGCACCTGTGTTAGTGTCGTCCTGTGTTACTTCAGGTCCGACCAGAAATTTTAAGCCTGTACCAGCAGGGTATCTTTACGAGGGTAGTTATATAAATGTTCGCGCTCCGAATTCGAATGGGTGGCATAAATTGAAACGCGCAGCTGGGGGTATAGAGTTCGCAAAGCATGGTGCTAACCCGGGTGAAAGTTTTGGCGCCCAGCTATTAATGTTTCCGTTGCCTCCTACTAAAAACAAGCATGAATTTTTGTCACTGATTAAGAGGAACTTTTCAAATAATACTGACACCAAACGATTCAAAAAGATTGAATCAGAGTTTAAGTACGTGCCAGTGCGACGCTACTCCTGCGTTTCAGCAGTGTACGTTCTTGAAGATTCTCGGGCCCGCACATCACCTACGCGCCGAGAAGTATTGTTGCTACAAGTTCACGCGCTTTATTGTCGTCATCCCGTGCGTAAAGATACTGGATTTAGTATTGCCTTTTCACACAGAGGGAAGTCTAAGTATTTGAACCTGGCCAAAGAAGCGCAAAGTTTTATAGACGGTGTCCAGGTTCCAAAATATTGAGATTTATTATGAAGTAGCCTAATAAAAACCAAAGCAATTTATAGAACGTAGGTAGAGGGTGCCCTGCAACGGGTACACCTACTACAATTACTTAATTAGGTGGCTGTTTATTATAGCAGAAGACTGTTTGGCCTTAAGATTGGAAGGCTGGCTTCAATGAGCCTTGTCCTAACCAGATTAGCAACCGGAATGATAACGGTCATCTTTGTAATTTCAGAAATTTGTCTGGCAAACTAATCTTATCAATAAAAACTAATTCTGCCGTGGTAATTTTCAGATGATCGACTTTACTATTTTCAGATGATCGACTTTACTATAAAGGATGGTTTTATATTATTATACTAATGTTTTCTTAATTTTTTGTTCTCTAGATAAAAGAGGTTTTAAAGAAAATGCATATGGGGTCTTTTCCGCCGAAGCAGTTGGTTATTCCTTATGATGACTATCATGGAAAATATGTTGGCCGAACCAGTAGTGGAAAGCAGTTTTTTATAACGACGCCTTTTTTATTTGACATGTCTGGAGGTTCCGGCCGAGAGTTTGTCGCGTTTTATCTTTTTGATAGCACAGGCGTATTAATTGACGCGGTTATAGATGAATTGGGTACGAGAGCTGACCTTATAGGAGAAAGTGCAGCGCAAATACTTCCTGGTAATTTGGCGCAGGCAAACGAGTCTTCGCAAGCAGTCATAGACACGCATATAAAAAACCTGGGCGAGGAGGTTGTATACGAAAATATTACTGTTCAACTGTTTCGTTTAGAAAAAAATGGCGTAGTGTTTGGTCTTGTGCCTGATGATGACGAAAATTATGATAAAGACATGGGTGAGGATGAAATGCCTTGTGTTATATTGGAGCCAGGTAACTATATGGCGTTTATGTATCCTTGGGAAGGTGAATATGATACTTGATACATAAGCTCCAACGATCTAAATCTACTGAGATAAGGCATTATCAACGCTATCTTTACTCGTCATAGGTTATCTGTGTGAATTTTCCTTTTTCCGGTTCAAAGCATGACAATGTAGCGGTATGCAGGTCGTAGTACCAGCCGTGCAAAGCAAGTTTTTTTTGTGTCACCCTTGCCTCAATCCAGGGAAAAGTCATCAGGTTGTCTAGCGACTGTATAATGGTGGCCTGCTCACATGCGGTGTATCGGTCGTCTGCCGAATAATTTTTGGAAAGAATATTCTGTTTTACCGGTTCGGCGATTGCCATCCACTGATCGACAAAGGTGTTTGTATCGTCGCTTTTTCTATCCAGAAGTGCTTTGATACCGCCGCAGTGTGCGTGACCGAGTACAACAATATGAGAAACGTTTAGCCCCGTTACTGCAAATTCCAGGGCCGAACTTGTGCCGCGGGGTCTGCCGTCATTCTCACATTGTGGTACCAGATTAGCGACATTGCGAATAACAAAAAGCTTACCGGGTGGTGTATCGAAAATAATCGTTGGATCAACACGGGAATCGCAACAGGATAAGACTGCAATACTGGGCGATTGCCCGTGGGCCAGTTTTGATAATTCCTCACGGCGTTGCAGAAAATAGCCTTTACGAAAACGATTGTATCCGGCAATTAGTTGTTGTGGCATATTAGTTTGAACCCCTTTCTTATTTTTGGCCCCGATTTAATGGTCATTAAATTTAATCTGGCATTATTAGCGGTAATCAGCAGATTATTTGTGTTTATAGACTTCTATCACAATTAGTTTTGCCCGTTGTTGAATATATTTACCCATAATTTTATAATCAGACAAATAGTTTAGTCTTGTTCCTGGTATCTTGCAATTTAAGTTGGTGATTCAGGAGATATTTTAACTAAAGTAAGGATCGAACATGAGTTATTGGAGAATCAGCTTTTATATCCCTGTCCTGTCAATTTCAGCATTTTCTATTCTAATTCTTTCAGGGTGCGCAACACAAAATTCTACTAACGCCAAGCCGCTTAATATTGGCGGTAAGGGCTTAAATCTGAAGAGTTTTTCCATGGTGACGGTTAAGCCATTTGAGTATAAAGCTAAAAACAGTGAATATAGCCAGGTGGGCCAGGAATTTGCCGAAAAAATAAGTCATAGACTAAAAAATGATTTTGGCAGTTTATTTTCCAAAGTGAGTGTTGGTAAGCCGTTGGAGTCCAAAAACGAGTTAATTGTTACCGGGAAAATATTAAACTATCACCCGCGCAAAAAAAGTAAAGGTAATAAAAAACATAAAGTTGGGATAGTGACCTTTAGGGCAGAATTAATTTTAAAAAAAGGCGATACCGGTGAGGTGATATTTAGCGCACCCATTACCAAGCTTTGGGCGTGGGGTGGCACACTAGGGGCTAAAAAACGGATTGAAGATATGGTAAAAGAGAGTGCTGCTGCCAGCGCGAATACCATTGCTCGAGGCAAAGGCTGGAGACCTGCTACGGAATTTAAGAATACCGCAACGGTTAAAAGGGGTGTCTAAAGACACGCTGTTGGTGAAAACTGTCGGACATTTTTAGTATACCCAAAAATATACCCAGACTCGTAAGAGAGCCTAGGTATACGCCATTATATTTAGACAGTGTATTTTATATGTCAGAGATGTTAATGGTGACGGCTATGCCTACTGCGTCTGCTATAACCTTGCCGATCGTAACCTTGTCTGTTAAATCCTTGCCTATCAAAACCCTGTCGGTCGAAACCTTGAGGGTCATAACCATGACTATCGTAAGCACTTTTTTTATGTTTTTCCTCATCACCATGTTTTTTATTCATTTCACCCACGGCGTCCATAAACTTGCCAAACTTACTTTCAGCAGAGACACTGCTTATTGTGGCTATGCTCATAATGAGAAAAAAGATACTGGCACCTATGACTGGCTTATAAAATTTATCCATATTTAACTCCATTTATGCGTTTTATGTGTTGTATATATATTTGTATTTATTGTTATCTGCGGTAATTATATTCTAATTTATCTGAACTTTAAATGAACTTCTCATATTAGACTACAAGAACTTTGATGAAAATATTGTTTTTATCTTAAAATATTATTAATAAAATCAGTATCTAATGATTTTGTTAAATTATATTTAACAT
>QILK01000188.1 GCA_003233345.1 Gammaproteobacteria bacterium
AGCAGTTGCCGAGCGCATTTGTCGGTCTGAAGGCGGGAATCGATTGAAAATCGAGTGAACACACAGAAAGAGTGAAGCAAAAGAGGAGAAGTTCAGTAAGGGTTCGCCATGATTAGGGGAAATAGAAGACTGATCGGTTGTTCAATAACTATTTGTAAATAGAGCTTTTATTTTATTCTATTTATACCCTAGTGGACCAGATTTATGGACTATTGTTTTTTCCTTGGTAGTTGCGGTAGGTTTATTGTTCTAAATTGAATAGTGTTTGGGCTTCGCTTATAACTTGATCATAAAGTTCGCTGTAAAACTCCTTGTCTCCACCTTCTACATGAAAGCTACCTTTTTTCCAGTTACAGCCATTTTCATCAGGTATATCTAGATTCCAAAAACATGCTATCTCAATAGTAACACTGCCGGATGTTATACAGCTCTATAACTTGTCATTAATCCATTTCTCTAAGTAGTCGGAGCTTACGATTTCTCGTGTCATTCAAGTGTTTCCGTGAATATGGTTAAAAATCATCGTAACATATAAAGACGTTAAGGATTACGATTCCGCCGATTTTCTGTCCGATATGTCTTTCATCAAGACAAAGGCAATTCCTTTGTATCTATCGCAGTTTTTTTAGTTTCTGATAGTGTTTCTGTGTTGCGTATTGCTTGGAATTGCTCGTTAAGAACTACTTATGTGCGGTCAGTCATTTTTTTATTACTCCCTTATTTCTTGCGACTGACCATGTATTATAGACAGTTGTAAATTGTCAAATACGGTGAACACAGTTATTACTGTTCCTGTCTTGTGTATATATAAACATAAGGAATTGGTTATACTTAACCCTAATCCCTGTCAAATTGGAAGATAAGAAGGCTATGAAAATTAAAAAAATAAAGTTAATGAATGGATATAAAAGATTTCATGATTTAACGATTGATCTCGGAGATAATCCCAAGAAAATAGTTGCGCTAGTGGGGCCAATTATTTTGGATTGAGCGCTTATATCAGTTTAGCGCTGTTAGACTCAATGCGCCGATACTGATTCTAGTTTTACAGTCGAAATTGATACTCTAAATGTATTATTAGATCTTAAGTTATTCTTGCAAATGTTTTGTTAATAATGATAAAGTATGTCGGAGAATAACTAATGAAAATGGTGCTATAAAAATGAGGTTACTATCCACTGTATTATTGCTAACGTCTGTCTTGTTTCAGGTTTCTTGTGGAAGTTCATCTAGTGGGGGCTCACCTAAGTCTGAATGTACTAAACTTCTGAAATTAAGAATGGATTCGACAATAAAAATAGCTAAAAAAATGCCTGCGGATGTGGGGAAACCAATGATAGCTGACATGAAAAAGAATCAGGATAACGCGATGAAGGAATGCATGGCTAGTACTCCAGGAAAACGAGCGAAAGAGATCAAAAAGCTCAAGGCTGTATTGTAAATTAATTAACAGAATCATGCGGGACAGTACGATCGTGTCTGTCCTTAGGACTGCCTCCTAGCCACTTAAACCAATATTCGATATGATTTCTCCTTTATCTGAAGGAGTAAATCATGCGAATAGAATGTAATCGTGATAAAGGCGCACAGTTTTTGTTCTTCATGTGACTGTATGGATCCAGAGCGACCTTATTCAAACTTAATATTGTCAGCGTCATAAACTCTCCAAAAGTCAATTCTATAATGGGGGCCTTGAATACTTACCTAGAACAAGGCTACCTAAAGATGAATAGTAATGATTCGGAAAGACGAATGAAGCCCATTACTTGAAAACGACCTAAGAAGTGCCCCGGCACTAAATCTGATACTCACGCTTAGTGAATTACACTTAGGTGTGAATTATTGAATTGATGCGTGTCCTGTGTTTTTCTTTTACGTATTGGATTGGCTAGAATGCAGTTTTCTGTATACTTACCTAGGCAAACTACCGTTTACACAAGGTTATTTATGGCAATCGCAAATTAATAATAGAATTAAAAATCGCACTAGAAGGGGATTCAAGTGAGCAAACGATCGATACTGTTAGTCACAACACTCACTATATTCCTATTCGTTGTTTTGATTGCCGTTTATTTTGCATCTGAGTTAAAATGGCTTAATAAAATCACGACCGGTTCAACGGCATCAGACTTAATAGATGACGATTTTATATTAGTTAATAAAGATCACTATGGACTTCGCATAGAGGAAATACCCAATATAAAAAAATCTAATGTTCGAGTACGCATTCTGGATAGCAGTAATAAAAAAAAGATCGAGTCAGATATTACCCAACAACTTGAAAAACAATTAAGGCAATCGGATCAGCCAATAAAAGAGAAACAGAAAAAACCAATTGTATTTCGGTTTCCGTCAGAGCCCTCAGTGGATATTGATCGTGTTATCGATGATGCTGAGAGGCGACCTGAAAATACAAAAAAAGAGGTGACTCCCGCGCAGTAAGTAGTTTTTTTATCTTTGTGTCAGTCATTGGTATTTGTGCTGATATATGCACTTGTAGATTTTCGGGCATTTAGTTAGACAGGATGTTGAAGAAGTAATTAATCTGCCAAGGAGATTGTGTTGTTTTTAAAATACAGAATTTTATTAGTTAAGTTTTCGGATTTTTACTCTAGTCTTCGCCGATTAAGATTTATTTATATTGCCAGCTTTCTCGTTGCATTGACTGTTGGTGCCACTGAAAAAGTAGTAAAAAATTCGACCGACGAGTTAGATGATGAGTATCAACGAGTTTACTTAATAAATAAAGAACACAAGCCAATCGACCATTTCCGATATGGTTGTGTTAAATTTAAAGTTCCTTCTGCCAAAGTAGGACTGTGTAAAGTCAAACAGTTTTCGCGCTTTGCTCAGGTTAAGTATACACAATATTATTTTGCTCATTATAATTTTAGTCTTTTTGGTAAAAAAGCATCGACCCGGATTTGTGATTGTTATGCCTGTGACAGTTGCGTTGAGAACAATTATTTTGCATTAGTGATATTTGAGCAGGAAGAAAATCAACAACCTCGGCCAATATTGGTTTTTATTCGAGAAGTGGGTAGTTATTGGTTTGGGACCCATTTACCGCGTAAAAAAAATATAAAAATGGGCGAGCAAGCGATAGTGGCACCAAAGTTTTCCCCGGGATATGATTACCACGCACCTGAAATTCGAAAAACTGAATATGGTTATCTTTTAAGAGTAAAAATATTGGTTAGAGGAACTGGAATGGGAGTTGATGATGCTTATTATTTATTGCAGGGCGGTTTGTGGAAAAAAATAGACTCGACCCGTTGGCGCGAGCAAATTAGTTTGCCTAAAGGCTGGTATGTTAAACGTGATTATATAGAATGGAAGAAAGATTTTATTGCCAAGTATGAAATCAGTAACGGTGGTTTTAAGGAGGCGACAAAAGAGTTTAAATTGAAGCTGAAACACCTGGTTTTTATGCCAGAAATACTAAAGAAGTAGAACTAAGTCTGATTTATTTTCCTTTTTTAGAAATATATTCTTTTTTATAATTTTGGGAGGAGTAGGGTTACTTCTACTTGGATGTTCACAGGGCCAAGACTGATGGACCAACACTGAAGGCAGATGTGATATCAGAAAAAAAAGCGGTAAATATTGCTACCAATGATGCCGGTGGATTTTTAGGTACTTGGGTAACGGCTACATTAAGAGAGAATGAGTGGCATATTGAGTCAACCTCAAAGAGTACGAAAGCTCCAATGTATTACATTAGTGAATCTTATTTAGTTTCAAATAAACGCGTTCACGCCATGCCTAAGATGAGCAAACGAAGGTCGCAGTTCTATAAACGCTTCCTCATTAACAGCATTAATATAACCATCAAAAATTGACCGAAGATTACTTGCGCTATCTATGCCGTGAAATTGAGTAACTAACACCATTTCAGCCGAATCCTCATCGTTACCCGAGAGTCG
>QILK01000106.1 GCA_003233345.1 Gammaproteobacteria bacterium
GAATCAACGATCAGGTCAACCGACAAAGTGGCCAGTGTCACGGTAGCGTCGGTGCTACCACCATCTGCCAATATGACTTCATGGCCATCAGCACGCGCGGGTTCGCATTCTTTTAATAAATATTGTAAGCAAGCAGCTTCATTCAAGGTTGGAATTATGATGGACAAACGCGCATTCATTCTTTGTTCTCTGGCAATTTAGTCACGGGGTCACTTATAGCATATTGCGCGTTTAAGCCCAATTAAAGTCAAGACTGATCACAAAGCATTCTATCGACTGGCTTTATTTACCGTTGCCTTAACCATTGCCGTCCACCGACGATAAGTGAATATAAATAGGTAAAGATAAAGACCCCCGCTATTACTGGTGTAGCAACCGGTATGAGCCATGCCGTTACCAGCGCCACGTTTACCAAAGTAACGGCGGTGGCAGTCTTTGCCAACCCGCGAATAAGGACAGATAGTTTAAACGGTACCAGCATTGTCACCGAATGTAACACAAATATCAGCAGCAGATATAATTCAGGATCAACATTAAACATTTGTGTCAATAAAAGAACAAATAGCATGTGGCGCATAAGCTCATTGGTCGGCGAACCCGTTCCGCTTTGCGCTTCGGGATTAACGCGGATGGTGACCCGGAGAATAATCGAGCTGGCAGCAATCATGCTCACTATCAAAACCAGTCCACCGAAATGCGCGCCGACCGCAAACAACAAGGCCACATGGGCAACTGCATCGCAGACATTGTCAAGATCGGCGCCGAAGCGGCTGCGGATATTCAACTTGGCAGCCAGTATGCCATCGAGGTCATCCATAACATTATTGAAAATAATTAATGGAATCAGATAACGATAACCATCTTCCAGGAACAGCAAAGCCAGAGGCAACACACCGAGAATCGATGTTACGTTAGCCAGGTTCCGATAAAAAAAGTTGCCTTGGGGTGTTCCCATCTATTTACTTAAGAACTTTACTCATTAACATTCGCTTCACTTCCAAGCACAAAGAAATGATTCTCCAGACTGGGAAACGGAATTCTGAGAACCTTAGGGAGATACTTGATCCAGAAAGCCCCCAAACGCAAACTCCAGTAGGTCAAGCGACCTACGACTGGCAGTGCCTGAAATGGTTTCGGAATGATCTGCTTCCATTTTTTAATTAACTCACACCCCATCTGCATTAAAACATACGGCTCATTTCTTTTTACCTGCTTGAGTGTCAATTTGCATTGCATAAAGATACGTTGATAGTCCGACACCGAACGATAAATGACAGGATAGTCGCCCGTGAGCGTCACCGTCTGACCCCTCATTGTGGATTCTCGGCACAAGATGATAGCATTCGGCCCGAGACACGGGATCAATTTTTTTAACAAATCGATCACGTCATGTTCATTAAGATACATAAGCAAACCGCCGAGAAAGACCAGATTATAGTGGCCGTCCGGGTCGAATGACAGGACATTACCGTTAATCGTACGGATGTTGGTATAAGGGGCGCATCGTTTTTCCAGCATTGGATAGAGTGCATGACTGCCTTCGATCGCGACCACGTGGGAAAAACTGTGAGCAAACTCCTTGGCCCAATAACCGACGCCACTGCCAAGATCCAAAACCGTACCATTGCGCTCCACACTAGCAAGCAAGTGGCGAACGATCCGGGCCTCCGCATGAAAACGAAAATTGCCTGCACTTGCGGGATATCCAAAACCATCCATCATGTAGGGTCCGAGGATCGAAGACTTGACGTTCTCCCAATACTGGTTGACAGACTCGTGATCAATCTCAGGCAAGGGTAGCCACCGGTTCAGTGGCGACAAGAGAACCACTGGAAATGGAATTGAATTGAGCAAACAAATTGTCCGCCGCACGCAGATCCGCCCGGGTATCGACTTCATACCATCGGTCTGCATCGAAGAAAACCGGCGCAAAAGACAGTGTGCCGTCAGCAACCATCTCGGCGAACACAGCCTCATAGTACTCACCGAGTTTGTCTTCGCCGACATAGCGGCTTAACCTTTTCTCGATCCGGTGCCACGAATCAACGGAGACACTATAGATATTGACCGTTTTGTACTGGCAGGTATCATCGTAAATTTCACTACCCTCGCGAAAGGCCGTCACCCGCTGTTCCGGTCCAAGTTCAACTCTAGTCCCATTCATCCACGGGCGCATTTTGGAAATTGCTATCTTGTCAGGTTGCAGCATATCGTCGAGCATCCATGACTCGAAAACCAGGTCGCTCTCCACTAACAAAAATGGCTCCTGAATGTGTTGCCGCGCCAGCCACAGAGAATAGATGTTATTAGTTGTTCGGTAGTCTGGATTAATGACGTAATCTACCCGCATATTACCAGCGTGTTGACGCAAAAATTCCTGGATATGATCACCCAGGTGTCCGATCACCACGACCAGCCGCTCAAACCCCCGTGTCCTCAAATTATTGACTAGCCGCTCAAGGATAGGAATACCGCCGACCTCGGTGAGACACTTGGGCATATTATGGGTCAATGGCTGCAGGCGGGTTCCTGTACCCGCTGCTAGCAAGAGTGCTGTCTTTATGTTAGCTGCATGGTTGGGATTGCTCATTATTGGCCCTCCTAAAATAGGGAGTAGACTGTATCAGCAATATCTGATCCGCTTTCGCGCTGACAATAATAATGTTGAGCTTACCCATAATTTTTGTATCTCCTCTATTTTTTATTCAATAAATAAATTTTTCTGACGTAAAATTCCAACGGTACTTGGAAAATTAATAGACAATAAAAATACCACCCGCGATGGTTTTTCGTGGTGTAAGAACTAACTCAATATCCAAAATCTTCGAATTAGAGGTTGAACTACCATCTATTCAATGAAGTTTCAATTTACGTAAATCAATGGACTAACTAGGTACCGATTAACAGTTTCAACCGAATTTATCGAATAACAGAACTAGGAGTGGCGCTGCTGATTGCCATTTTCACTTGAATATTGGCAAAACCATATAACTGATTGTGCAGCGATTTCTGTATAAAGTCGGCTAAGGGTCGATGTCCAGATACTATAGCAAACTTCTCTAATAATAGCTTCTGGCCAGTTTGAGAGCTCTTCAGCTAATGCTACTAATTGCGACAGTATCTGAATAGCTATAGAGTGAAAGCAGACTACATTTTTAACATATCCTCTGCAACCTCATGATTTAGTTTTAGTTTTAAGCTTTAATATCACTCGTGACGTTTCCCGTTCCCAACTTTTGTTTTCAGGCATACACAGTTCATAATTAGCGACAATGTAATTTTTTAATCCTGGCGCTTCGATAAAATAACGCCCTGTTTTAGATTCACGATCAACTGTAATAATACCTATTCTATTTAACTTGGCCAGTGCCGTTTGTATTTTTGATGTTGTTATTGAACCTCCCAGACAACGGGTCAAATGTTCAATATAGACTTGATTATATATTTTGTGCTTCATAGATAATGCCACAAAAATCTCTCGTTCCAATGAGCTTAAGTCAAATATTGTAATACGATTACTAACCCCTGACTTTATTAACTCGAAAAAAGCACAAAGCCTATCGTCAAAGTTGCTAAACTTGATATAATAGCAAGCAAGTCCCTGTGGCATAATGGATATTGCAACGCCCTCCTAAGGCGTAGGTTACAGGTTCGACTCCTGTCGGGGACGCCATGCCAATGGTATTTTGTGCAATCGGGTCGCACCTACGTAAGCATATGAAACTCATAAGATATTGACAGAAAACTGCCACCATATTCGACTTAGACCAACCATTTTGTGCTAAAAACGGACTTTTAAGGATTCAATCCAGGAGCCTAGCTTTATGCCAAGAGCAAACCGTTGTTTCTTGCCAAGGTATGCCTGGGACATAATACACCGATGTCATAAGAGTGAATCTCTAC
>QILK01000202.1 GCA_003233345.1 Gammaproteobacteria bacterium
CTATTGTCATTTAACCACCTTGCCACATCAAGGGCATACCAGTAACTATTTTTACCTGAAATTACCGGGAGTGGAAATTCGCTTTTTGCATTTGCTGCTTCTCCCCTGGCATATTTACTCATATTCTGTTTTGTGCATGCAAGCATTAATCCCAGTTCAGATAAATTCACTAGATAAGGTAAAGCGCGTATTAACCTGGCACCAGGAATAGCATTTACAACGTCCTTAATCGAACTGACGAGTGCATCAATTGGATCATTTGCTGTTCGTATAAAGTCTAAACGTACTCGACCAGGCGTACCGATGCCAACAGCAGCATCATCACATCCAGATTCATATAAAGCATCTAGATATTGACCAGGATCTTCATTCTTATTTAACTTAAAATCTAACTGAAATTCATACTCAGTCATCGTCGTTACCTAATGGTGCGCATCCGTCTACGACACGTTTTAATTTTTTAGCATGATTGCCAGGGTTTCTCGGGGTTGACCAAATACTGGTAATACAATAAATTCCATTCCGACAGGTCTTATCATTTCTGGGACAATACATTTGCCCCCAAGCATGGGCGCTTCCTCTTGCTTGCTCAACCTTCCAATTGCATGATTCAACATACTTAAGTGTATTTTCTATCTCTGAATTTGGATGGCGACTCCGTGACACTAACAACCTCAGTATAGCTTGCTAGTTGTCATACGACAACTAATATATTATTTGTAATTTCAATGGCTTATTAACTTAGGTTGATTTTATTACTGATTTTCGTTTAGATTTTCAGGCAGATTATTACTGTAAAGACGTGATTTACCAACGCGATTGATGCTATCGGAAATATATAAAAATATAGATTAACAAGATCCGCAAAGTTAATATCGCACAAGTACTATACTCGAAGCAATAAGAAATACCAACACTCGAAAGACTCGTCAAATTGACATGTTACCAGGTGTTATAGTATCGCAGTTATATTAGTCACCTAACAAGAGCGGCCTCATCAACCATTGGGATGACTTAACACCGATTGAAAAACACCTTGTTGAAACGGGACAGCCTTCTTTTGAAAACAGTAAATTTATTATCTTGAATTCTATGGTGGACTTCCCTCATTCTTACTTTCACAGTTAGGCGGCGGCGTAGGTGACTGTTGTATTATTTTTAGGGTGTTCAAGTTTTTGCTTTTAACTATCATCGGTTGTTTTCAACTGAGATTTTATGTTTGGCCGAATACAATTTTCCGAGCGACCTTACTACGACAATCACTTCTGATGTTTTTTCTATTTTTATATGTGTACTTATAAAGAAGGTGGACTGTTGCGGAAAGGTGTAGTGGGCTACAAGAGGTGATTCATTTTTTTCGACCAATATACTGATTGATTCTACTTTGGGAAGGTCTATTTTAACGCCTACCTCGATTTTTGATCCCTGTTTTATAATAGCAGGTGCTGTAATTTTAATCGCTTTAGTTTCTAGAACTTGTGTTTGCGCGAAGAGTGTCGTGATTGATTTTTCATTTTCTAACGAAGAAAAAGTAGGCTCTGGCCAAACGGCTAGTTCAGCTTCTTCCGGTATTAGCAATTCTATTCGTGTGCCGAATAAGAACCATTGCCAGAAAATTATTCCGATAGCAATTGCTAGACTAAAAAGGGCACTCTTAAGTAATATTCGTCGATTCATACTCATTTGTAAATTAATAATAAATTTTTATCTTTGGGAGATACTAAAACACTATTTAATGTTTCTCGACACCCGTTGACTGGCAGAGGATAAGTAGCCCGATGCCCTGACTCTATTCCCCCACACTGACATAGGCACCCCATTCATCAGCATCTTCTTGATGACGGCAAGATACCTGAGCACAAAATTGTGATAAGGCTTCGATACCTTCATTGGATAAATAATTGTTGTCAATATTTAGTTGTTGCAAGTCAGAAAATACGTTTTTATGACGGGCGAGGGCGTGAGCACCTTCATCGGTCATTGTTC
The DNA here is from genome assembly GCA_003233345.1 of Gammaproteobacteria bacterium. GTDB lineage: Bacteria > Pseudomonadota > Gammaproteobacteria > SZUA-21 > SZUA-21 > SZUA-21. The sequence goes on from QILK01000202.1 coordinate 1,987, forward strand.
CTTTGGATAAGTCCAGCGTCCGCAATTGCTTGGCGATTGTCGCCTGGCCAATGGCTTCACAAATTTGATCCGTAAATTCGCAGTTCATCAAGCCCAGGTGTTTTAGATGGGTTAGATTCGCTGCGGAAAAAATATCTTGCAAGTCATCGATACTTCCCTCGGAACCATAGTCTTCTGCGCCGAACCATATCGTCAGGGATTCAATCTTTGGCCAATGGGCCTTATTAATTGATTCGATGCAATGACGATCCAAACCGCCAGTGCGGACTTCAAACGACTTTAGTTCGGGTAAACGAATATTGCCTAAAGTCATGGAACCGGATTGAAGAATTACTTTTTCCAGGTTAGGGTAGAGTGGCCACAGCTGTGCACAATTTCCCAGGTGACTCCATGATACTTCGGTATCATCGACCATAGCAAAATCACCGATAAACAAACTTTTTACCGAAAGCCGTTGCCCAGCTTCGATTAAAACATCAATCGCATCTTGATAATTAACTTCGTCACTATAAATATAACCCAGAATAATTTCCTGAATAAATTTAGACGAAGGGTGTCGAACCAGGCTACGCAGAACCACTTGTGCGTCAACACCTTGTTCGGCGGCTTCATAATCAATGCGTAAAGTAGCGCTTTTGATATAGCCTTTTGACCATGTCATTTGTAAAATATTTTCGTCGACATATTCAACCATGTCACCTAAAAACTGATCACTACACGATTCGATTAATCCATGTGCGTCGTGTTCGCGGTCGGCACAAAAAAGTGCGATGAGGTCTCCGCGAGCATTTCCTTGTGTTTGCAGCCAGTCGCTATAAATCAAATAGGCGACCTCATCATCGAGATCTTTTAATATTAGATTTTCCAATGCAGGGTTAGGACTTGCTGATGATGCTGGTGTGGCAGCATTGATGATGCCGCCCTCGATATAGCCTTTATCAACTTTGTGCTGGATACGTTTTTTAGATTCCTTTTCCGCTTCTGCGACCGATTGGAATTGCTGATCCTGAAATTTGCTGTCGCCGCCAACCTTGCCATAACGTTCATTGATGCGATCCCCCACTAGTTCGATTTCCCAAAATCGTGTGTTTTTACCGCCTTGGAATTCAAAATAACGACTAGCGGCGTTCTGATCCGATTGTTGTGTGTGGGTCGTTGAGACATTGTCGGTTTGACCCGGTTGTTTATAACCTTTGTCCAGTTTTGCCTGTGCCTCATTGCGCGCATAACGGGCCGCAATCGCCGGTGTCGGAAAGGTCAAAGGTTGCTCCTGCTTTGAGGTTTTGCCTTTGCGGCCATGGGTAATATTGAGCAGATTTTGTTGTTGCTTGACTTCCCAATAGCGAATGGATTTACTACCGGTATATTCCAGGTAAATATAAACATCTTCAACCGGTTCTTGATTAGTATTTTCAGGATCGACAGGATCCGTCTTTTGAATAGCAGCATTCTCTAAATCTGCGATCGGGGCGTGCATAGGATCGTTGTTTGCGGTAAATGTTTTTACGCCTGGCGGTGGCCAACTGACTTGTTCCCAGGCCAGATCAGTGCGGTCACCGATATAAGAGGGAAACCGGGGAACGCCGGCTTTAGTCAATTCCTGGTAACGAAAGGTAATAATAGAGCCGATAGCGGGAGGATCTTCGCGCTGCGCGTCCGAAAAGCCGGTTCCGACTAAAAACTCTGTTCCATTAGGCAGCACCATTTGCAATGCACCTAAACGACCTTCGTGTTTTCCGGCACCGGGGACGTGCCCAGTTACTTTGGCTTCTGCGTCGTGAAAATTTTTAACTTTTAGCAGAGTAGACGAGCG
>QILK01000199.1 GCA_003233345.1 Gammaproteobacteria bacterium
CTGGCCAACGTATCTATCAAATCACAAAAGCCAACATGGCCACCACACTGCCAAACATAAACCATGATAGGGCTACGATGGATGAAATACGCACAGCACTGCTCACTGGTAAAGAGGTGATTACGCATACCAATGCGGTGACGGTGCCGGGCTGGTCGGGGGCGGGGTATATGATTATTGATCCGACTACCGGAGATGGGGCTTATAAGATTAGTGGTGGGGGGAATGGGGGAGAGTTAAATATAGAGGCTTACTCCGGATGGTTTACACTGTTATTTTTTGCTGCGGCATCAATCTTTTCAATTGTATTGCTAACTACATTTGCCGTAGCTATTTCTATTTCTGCAATTTATGTAACTGGTTTAGGAGTACTTACAGCTCTGTTATTGGGCCTTGTAACAGCATCTGGAGCAGATTGGAATGAATATAGCGGTTCAATTTCAGCAATTGGTGCGATAGTGGCTTCGATGGATTTGTCTCTTGCACTAACTATTGCAGGTATATTAGGCGCAGCTACATTGCCAATTTTTTTATTATGGTTTGCCTTGACTGCAGGTCTTGCTCTCTTGGCGTATAAATTTCCCTAACTTGGTATTTAAATCATGTATCCAATATTGTATGTAATTACAATAATTTTAATTTTTTTATTCGTTAGGTATTATGTAAATTCTAAGCACCCAAAATTATCAAATAAAAAATGGACTTTAAAAGACCTTCAAGAAACTGATATGAAAACATATACGGTAATAAGGAACTTACTATATTTTTCAATATTATTATCTGTAGCGTTATTCTTATATATATTTATTAATGCTATGCAGAATATGATTAAGTAAGGAACCGGTATTCAGTATTAAGGGGACGGAGTTAAATTAATAAAATAGTAGACTAACTACGCTATTAGAAGTATTCTTTTTTCATGCCAAGACATGAAAGACTAAATTATCCCGGATGTATCTATCATGTAATAACCCGTGGGATAGGGGATAGAGCGACGGAAGATTTTTAGAGACGATCAAGACAGGGAAGAGTTTCTATCTCGATTAGAAAATGCGCTTGGAAAGGCCGGATGTGAATGCCATGCATGGGTGTAAATGAAGACATAAGCTAAATACCCCTGGTAGTTAATTGATTGATTTTATACGAACAAGTCTTTTTGATTCTCCGGCGCACCCCCTTTCAACATAAGTTTTCCAGTTTTTTTTAGTATTTTGAGTATTGACGATACAGGTTCACTGTCAAGATCTGATTGTTTAATCTCATATGGAGCAAACGGCACGATTTGTATAGCCGGTAATATTTTGTCGTTTATTAAACGCATAAGCGTTGAGTCAGATACGCCGCAATACCGTTTGGCTTTTGCCATGTTAAAAACATCATCTGTTTGTTGATTTGACGTCGGCTTAAAGCCGTATTTTCTTCTGATAAGACCTACACTCGATTGAGTCCACCGGTTACCCTTTCCCGTCTTTCGACCTAAGCGACTCAACACTTGAGCAATCTCAGCATCGCTGTAGCGAGCCGTCATTTTTTCAATGACCTCAAGATCTTTTGCTGTAGTTTTATGGGCTTGATTGGCCGGGAGTGGTTTTGGGATTGTCAATGACGAATGACTTCCCCCTTGCCAATGAATCGTAAAGTTCAACAACCGTTTTTCGTTATCCAGTTCAACCATAATCTCCTTGATCAGGCTGCGAATGATTTTCTTTTTCAGCGGCATCGGGCATGCTTCGTGATGCCACGCTTCGGCAAAATGTTGTCCGAGCATAAAAATGGCTTGTCTATCCTGTTCGCTGAGTGTTTGTGGCGCGACTTGAGTCGCATCAAGCGTACGGTTAAGCTGCTCGACTTTTTCGAGTTTCTCATTCCAGTGCAGCTCCAGGGTATCAACGACTAAACGGTTATTGGGATCGGCCTGATCATATTGTAGAAAGGCACGTTGCGCTTCGTATTCCAGTTGTTGAAGCTGCTTTTCTAAAGCGTGCTGATGATCACTGTGTTTGTTGTCAAGACGCTCAATGGCTTGTACAGCGCTGCTGACGCCCTCTGGCGAGATAATATGCAGGACCTCCTCGGCAAAGCGATGATCAATGGTTAAACCCCCAAAGCTGATACAATATTTTCCGCCACTGGCATAGTCGCCATTGCAAAAATAGCGGGGTGTTGTGCCTTGTTTGCCCCAATAGCGTACCTGGAGTTTATGCCCGCAATGGGCGCAACGCAGCAGGCCGGTGAGTAACCCATGGCCTTCACGGACGGCGAGCATAGACTCACCGGGTTGGAAGTTTGTGCCATTTTGATCGATCATTCGTTGGACCCGTAAATAGGTTTCCCAGCTAATATACCCCTCATGGTGGTCTCTGATAAATACCTTTGCCTCATCAGGCGTTCGAATAGATGATTGTCGTTTACGCACACGGCCTTGATCAAGCACTTTCTCGACCGGCCTGCGGCCGTAAACATAAGCCCCCGCATAAATCGGGTTATGCAAAATGCTGGGGATAAAGGTTAGCGCTGGTTTTTTCCAGGTTAATTGAATCTGTCCACCCCCAGGTTTGTTGACGGGGAGTTCAATATTATTTTCTATAAACCAGGTATAGACCTGACGAATACTGCCGAGTTCTTGAAATTTGTTAAAGACCAGCATAATGGCATCTTGAACGCGACGATTTGGATCTTTAACAATCTGATTGCCGTCACGGATAAAACCAGGGGCCACAACGGTGAACAATTCACCCCGTTTGGCTTTAGCTTCTTTACCTTGGAGTAACCGTATTCTTAACATGTTAAGTTCGGCAACACTGATGGTTCCCTTAATGCCTAAAACGAGCTGATCATCAAATAGATTGGGATCATAGACCGTTTCTTCATCACCGAGCAGGGTATTGAAAAGCTGGCAAACTTCCATTAAATGGCACCAGTCTTTATCAGTACGCGATAAGCGGGAGAGTTCTCGAGATAAAATGATACCGACATCACCGACAGCCACACTGGTCAATAGTTGTTGAAAGCCAGGTCGCTGGCGTGCCCCGGAAGCTGCACTGTACCCCAGATCCTTATCAATAATTTCGACCTGACTAAAACCCAGGTGGGTGGCTCGCTCCGCTAACGCATATTGTAAGCGCTGGCTCTCGGTATTGTGTTTAACCTGGCTTAGCGACGATTGACGCAAGTAAATAATAGCTTTTCTGGCCAGATGTGTCGCATTAATCTTGGTTTGATGGTTGGGATTGATCATGGCGTATTTTCTCCTGTGCTTTATAAACGGCAATAATGAGTAAGGTCATCTGATGGATCAGCGACCGTTGTTGTTCTTTGTCGAGTTGAAGATAAAGGGCGTGAGATTCATCGTTGTAAAAGTCCAGGCTGCGTTGTTCCATCGAGAGACTCCAGGGCGTTGGGTATGAACTTTAAATCAGAACAATTCGTCTTGAATAAATCAACGATTTCCAATAGAACAGAACATGGGATACTCACGTTGGCCCGTATTCTAAATTGGGCGGCGTCGGGCTGTATCATCCACAGCGGGATCGTTAAGGTTTTGCCTGGTGCATACTCAACGGTGACCTGATTGCGTTTCCCGCAGGCGCGTTGTAAGATTTTGAAAGATTGGTCGGCATAAGGGTGAAATGGGTAATATATCCTTGCCGTTGGCGGCAAGGTATTTAGTGTGGTTTGTGATGGATAATCACCTACATTTATTGATTCGCACCGGTGAGCGGCCATTAAGCGATTTGATGCGAAAAGTGCTGACAGGTTATGCCATCTACT
>QILK01000053.1 GCA_003233345.1 Gammaproteobacteria bacterium
TTTACTAAACCAAATCAGCGACATAAAAAAAGCCCGATAAAATCGGGCTTTTTAACCAAAGCAAACCACTAACGTTTCGAATACTGAGGTGCCTTTCTGGCTTTATGCAAACCAATTTTCTTACGTTCAACTTCACGCGCATCACGGGTGACAAAACCCGCTTTTCGAAGTTGTGGTCTTAATTCATTGTCATATTCCATCAATGCCCGGGTGATCCCGTGCCTGATTGCACCCGCCTGGCCGGATATGCCGCCGCCTTTTACGGTTACGACAACATCAAATTTACTAACCATTTCTGTTAATTCCAGCGGCTGACGAACCAGCATACACGCTGTCTCACGACCAAAATAAGTTTCCAATGGTTTTTTATTGACGACGATCGCACCACTACCAGGACGCAAAAAAACGCGTGCTGATGAGCTTTTTCTACGACCAGTTGCATAATATTGTTCTGTTTGAGCCATAAGTTAAACCTGCTTTAACAATTTAGTTCCAATAGTTGAGGCTGTTGTGCCTCGTGGCTATGCTCACTACCAGCATAGACCTTTAATTTACGATACATCGCCCGACCTAGAGGATTCTTCGGTAACATGCCTTTGACAGCCATCTCAATGACACGTTCTGGTGCTTTTTGCAAAAGCTTCTCCAGACTGATTGATTTTAAATTACCAATATATCCCGTGTGTTTGTAATATATTTTGTCTTTCATTTTATTACCGGTAACCCGCACTTTTTCCGCGTTTACCACAATAATATAATCGCCCGTATCCACATGCGGTGTATATTCGGCTTTATGCTTGCCCCTTAATCGCCGGGCAATTTCTGTCGCCAGCCTGCCAAGAGTTTTTCCTTCAGCATCAATAAGATACCAATCTCTTTGTACACTAGCCGGTTTCGCGCTAAAGGTTTTCATCTAACTACTCCACTAGGGACTTTCAAAATAAACAAATTGGACTTGCAAACAAATTTCCAATATCGGAAAAGCGTGCAATCTTACAGTTTTCCTTGGTTTTATACAAGTGTTTTACCAGCAACAGGTGCTAAATGTACCTCGGAATTCGCTGGCAATGTCTATTTCTAGTCAATAAAATCAATCCTGTAAAGTCCTAGACACACTATTCACAGACAGCTTGGTCGTGAACGGATTAAATTATTGAAAAACTTAAAAAAAGCGCGGTGTACAGATACCGCGCCAGGCTTTCCATCAAGAGGGATGGAGGAGTAATCACTAATACAGAATATTATTCTGATTAGTTATTTATTATTTTCTAATATATTAATCTGCATGTCAAGAATTTAATTGGGGATTTTTATACCCATTATTAATATCCACAAAAAAATTGTTAATCTTTAATTTGATCGTCAGACAATAACCGCTCTACCCGCTTTCCCTCTATCAAGTGGCTTTGTATAATTTCATCAATATCTTCAGTATCCACATAGGTATACCAAACTGAGTCAGGATAAATAACCAATATCGGCCCTGACTCACAACGATCCAGACATCCGGCGGTATTTATTCTCACACCACCTTTTCCAGATAGCCCCCGTTGCTTGATTTTCGCTTTTGCGTATTGCCGCATTGCAACAGCATCAAAACGCTGACAACAAGCTTTGTTATTTTCGCGTTGATTAGTACAAAAGAAAACATGATATTTATAATAAGCAACTTCAGACAACTTTTTCGTAAACAACTGGCCTACCATCTAATATTAACTCCCAAAAGTAGCCCGGACTTCGCACCGCGAACGCCGGGAGAACGAACACCCTATTTTCCTTAAGTAGCCCAGACTTCGCACCGCGAACGCCGGGAGAACGAACACCCTATTTCCTTAAGTAGCCCGGACTTCGCACCGCGAACGCCGGGAGAACGAACACCCTATTTTCCTTAAGTAGCCCGGACTTCGCACCGCGAACGCCGGGAGAACGAACACCCTATTTTCCTTAGTCTTAGTCAGCTACCAACTACCTTGCTCATACGTCTGTTTTAATTGAATTTCGAACCCTATTTTTTTCCCCCGGCGTTCGCGGTGCGAAGTCCGGGCTACTCACTAATTTTTCTGGCGGATCTTGCTAACCGTTTTATAAACCAGTATGGTTACCCTATGTCAGATCGCAATTTTTCCACCTTTGATAAAATCATTATAAATCTGGATACCGCGCTCGCCAGTGTTTTTGGCAACCCGGCCGGTACCGGCCGACAAAATCCGGCTGATAAACTCGATCTTCCAGAACTCACTAAAACTGAGTCGAAAATAAGTGCCGGGTTAATGCGAGTCAACCATACAGGTGAGGTTTGTGCGCAGGCGCTTTATCAGGGCCAGGCGCTGGCGGCTCACAAACCACAATTACGCGAAGACATGCAGCAGGCCTCCGACGAAGAGAACGATCACCTGAACTGGTGTCGGACGCGATTAACTGAGCTTGATAGTCATACCAGCTATATAAACCCTTTTTGGTATGCCGGCTCATTTGTTTTGGGCGTTTCTGCTGGACTGGTGGGTGACAAATGGAGCCTGGGTTTTGTCGCAGAAACAGAACGACAGGTTGTCGAGCACCTTCAAGGACATTTGCAAAAACTCCCGGAAAACGACAGCAAAAGCAGGGCCATTGTCGCGCAAATGAAAATAGATGAAGCACAACATGCGACCCATGCTGTCAATACTGGCGCGGCTGATTTGCCGAAATCGATAAAAAAACTCATGGCCTTTACCTCTAAGCTCATGACCAAAACCAGTTATTGGATATAACGCGGGTCAGTCTTTTTATCACAGGAATGGTTACGCCCATAATATATTTCTGTCATTTCGGTGTTCAATTGAGCGCGAATCTCACTTTGCTCCTGAACAGATAAATCGTCAACGCCGGTTCCAAACAAATAATTATCCAGTTCAAACTCATTTAAAATCATTTTGGTATGAAAAATATTTTCCTGGTAAATATTGACATCGACCATTTGGTATTTCCTGATAGTATCTGCCGATAAATAGTTCTGGATACTTTCGATTTTATGATCGATAAAATGCTTTTCACCATTGATATCCCGAGTAAACCCGCGCACGCGATAATCCAGTGTAATAATATCTGAATCAAAAATATGAATCAGATAATCAAGTGCATTTAGCGGTGACGTTGTCCCACAAGTTGAAACATCGATATCGACACGAAAAGTGCTAATGCCTTTGTCTGGATGGCTCTCTGGATAGGTATGTACAGTCAGATGGCTTTTATCCAGGTGCGCAAGAATGGTCTCTGGCGCAGCGCAGATATCTTTTTCGCTATCGGGTTCACTATCAGATTCACTATCAGATTCACCATCGAATTCACTATCAACTTTTTCGCAAATCATCATCGTGACACTGGCACCCAGTGGATCATAATCCTGGTGGGCGATATTTAGCACGTTGGCACCAATAATCGTGGCCACTTTTTTAAGAATTTCGGTCAAACGTTTAGCATTATAAACTTCGTCGATATATTGAATATATTCCTGCTTATGCAGGCCTGACTTGGCATAACAAATATCATAAATATTAAAACTTAAGGTTTTGGTTAGATTATTAAACCCTTGCAGTTTTAGTTTTTTTATTTTCGACATAGCTTCATCACTCTAAAAACCTGGCAACTTGAATCCCACGACTAACACAACTACAAAAACTTTAATTCAGTGCTGATTTTCAATAATCTCATAGTCATAAGTTATCTCTGCGGTTTTACCTAACATAATTGACGCCGAGCAATACTTTTCTAT
>QILK01000074.1 GCA_003233345.1 Gammaproteobacteria bacterium
TTGATGGATGGAGTGAATGATTTATGCTGTTATCGGCAGAGTTAAACTTTGCCTATTGACCGGGGCGGGCTAATGGGTGACCCCATTGGTTCTACAATAATAAAAGACGTCAACGATCAAAAACCAAATATCATTACAATTGGAACAGTAAAAGCAAGTGCTATTTTTAGGTTTTTTGTCTTCAAAAATAATATTGAAGAGAATGATGAGTTTCTGAAAGTATTTAATGATATATTTTATTCACAAGTTTTTTAGATTGATATATTTTTAACTAGATAGTAATAATTGTGAAATGAATATGATTGTTTCTTAAAACAATATTCCAAGATAGTTACCAATGCATCCCCGACGAAGTATTTCGTACTATCACCTATAGCCTTCATGGTATATTGTTCAATAAGTTGGGGTTTATATAGTGCTTGAAAATACGATACTTAATTAAATTGATAGCAGGATGACCTAAAGATGTTAGAAAAATTAAGAGTTACTTATCAGTTAGCAGCTATGATTATAATCGGTCTATTTTTGATATTAGTTGGGACCTTTTCAGCGCAACTTCATACATTAGCTGTAGATTTTTTAGGGTTGAGTCCAACATCAGGATTGGCGAAGTTTCTAAATGAAGAATTGAAAGAGGCAAAATGGATAGGGTCGACGCTTTTCATTGGTGGTTTCGTTATATATTTTCTAGCCACTGGCATAGAAAAATTTTTCGAAAAAAGAATTAGCCCTATTATTAAAGATCATGTAGATAGGCTTTCGAATGAATTGTCAGAAGTCAGCTCTAATACTAAAGATTTATTAAGTGCTAGATTGCTTGATGGCGTGATCGATACAACAAGTAGAAAAGTGATAAGAGATAAACTACAAGACTTGCATTCGAAAGCATATGGGAATCACTGTGCTAGTGATAAAGGATTATATTATGCAGTTCAAGAAAAAATGGGGCCATTTTATTTTACCGATAAAACCCATCGCTCAGATTACAACCAGACAGTAACTATTGTTGATAATGATGATGGTAGCATTACTTGGCATGAGGTTTGTGGTTATAAAATCCATTCAGTATGTTTTGACCAAGATTATGTGGATGTAGAATGCAAGAAGATCTCACACCATCTTAGATATGGCACTTTGGTGAAAACTGATCAAATATCATTTGAGGGGGAAGATACAAAATATCAATTGACAATATCAGTAGATGATAAGGAAATATTTAATACAAAAAATGATTTATGTATTAATGATGGTCAAGTATGTGTAAATGTAAAAGTGGACGGTGTAACAATCGATCAAACCAAAGATAATTTGAAAATTACTTTAGATAGATACATAGATATTACTAAGGCATGGACAAAGGTTGAAATAAAAGAGTCATCCATAATATATGATGAGGATTTTATTAGTCGTCGTCATGACCCAACTTGTGGTGCTAAAATTAATATCAATCTACCAGAATATTGGACATTTGAGTCAGTGGTATTTGGCCATCCTCTGGACTGGGAGATTAATCAACACCCACCACACACCCTATCGGCATCTACTCAGAAGTGGGTGTTGCCTGGGATAACTTTTTATTGCAAGTGGCAAAAACCAGTGAAAGAATAATTTTGGAAATAAAAAGGTAGTGTTCAATATTCTGTGTCATTCCATTAAACTGAATACGAAAGCATTAAGGAGTGACCGATGTCTCAACCCTTTGATTTTGAAAAAGCCCTAAAGGATCTGCAGTCTGGTAAAGACTTAGTTGGCAAAGATGGCGTTTTAATGCCGTTAATGAAGCAGCTTACTGAAGCCATGATGACGGCAGAAGTAGAACATCACACAGAAAACAGTGATGAACCAAATTGAAAAAATGGCACCGGCTCAAAAACCATAAAGACCGGTGTTGGTAGCTTTGAACTCAATGCCCCGAGAGACCGTGCTGGCACCTTTGAACCCCAGCTGGTCAAGAAGAATCAAACGCATCTTACCCCGGAAATAGACCGTAAACTGTTGTCCCTGTTTAGTCATGGCATGAGTTATCGTGATATGAAATACCATATCCATGACCTGTATGGGATTGAGGTCTCCACCGGTGCCATCACAGCGATTACTGACCAGCTAATACCGGAACTCAAAGAGTGGCAACAACGGCCACTGGAAAGCGTTTACCCCATTGTCTGGATGGATGCTGTGCATTATAAAATCAGGGACGAAGGCCGTTATATCAGCAAGGCCATTTATACGCTGCGGGACTGACAATAGAGGGTAAAAAAGAAATCCTGGGTATTTATCTGTCCGATAATGAAAGTGCCAGTTACTGGTTAAGTATCCTGACAGACCTGCAGAACCGTGGCCTTGAAGATATTCTGATTGCCTGCATCGATGGATTAACGGGATTTCCGGAAGCCATAGCTAGCCTCTTTCCCAAAACTGTAATCCAGCTCTGCATCATTCACCAAATCCGCAATTCCATAAAGTATGTGGGCTCCAAAAATCAGAAGGCCTTCATGTCTGATTTAAAGCCTGTTTACCGTGCCAGCAGCAAAGAGGCAGCAGAAGCGGCATTGAATGAACTGGAAGCCAAATGGGGCGATACGTACCCGATTGTGATCAAGTCCTGGCGTAAAAAATGGGATAACTTATCGGCTTATTTTAAATACCCTGAACCGATTCGAAGAATCATTTATACAACCAATGCGGTCGAGGCTGTTCATCGTCAGTTCCGTAAACTGACCAAAACTAAGGGCGCCTTCCCGAATGAAAACAGCTTGTTAAAAATACTCTACGCAGGCATATTGAATGCGTCAGAAAAATGGACAATGCCGATCCAGAACTGGAATCAGGCACTGCCTCAACTTGATATTTATTTTGAAGGCCGCTTAGATAGTGTGCTGGATATCTAAATCAACCTGACACAGAATTTTGAACGCTCTCAATAAAAAAGGAGTCGTTAGCCTCCATTTTTTGTGGATAACAGTATTATCATTTTCAATTGTCAGTGACTTTTACGTCGAGAGTTTTGTTGTCGGCTGCTTTCATTGCTATCTCCTTTTTTTCACATTAATTTATAGATATCTAATTATTAATAGACAGGATATCTTTAATACATAATGGATTGATGTATGGTAAGTTAATTTATATAGAGATAAAACTCTACCCTACATTCAATTGAATCGCCAATCATTTGGAGCAGTATTATTTATACCTCTATTCACGAGTTATTAGTAAATATAGTATACATACACAATATATTTATCAATATTTTATGTAGACTGTCATAAAGACCTATATCTTGTTGTTTTTTATAATGTATTATTTTGTTTGTAACAAGGCTAATAGTTTGATTCTAGCATTGTTTTGTTGATTTGCATACTCGGTTGAACCACTTTTGTGGTTTCTTTGTATTTAATATTAACCCACTACAAAACCACAAACTATCAGTATTTTCAATATATTGGACAGACTTGGGTGGTTCAATATTCAATGCAAATGGTGGGTCATTCTTAAATGCAAATTAACAGCCCTGAATATTGATCAATGAAATTGCCTAATCAACTTCCGCTTATGGCCGAACTGAGACGATTTTCCTCGATCTGAAAATGTCTGCTGGCGAGAGTTCCAAGGTATTTACTGATTCTTAGTTTTTGCCTGCTTAGTCTCGAAAGCCGTCACATATTGTCCTTAGTCCCGAATCCTTAGTCTTTCCTTTCCTCTGCCTTTAATCCCAAACCAGAACCGGCTCATTC
>QILK01000138.1 GCA_003233345.1 Gammaproteobacteria bacterium
CGAACCGGTATTGTGGATGAGTCCGCTGGCCCAATTTCAACGCGACAAAGCCATTCGCGGCGGCGTACCGATAATCTGGCCCTGGTTCGGACCGCATGCCATCGACAGGCACAAACCACAACACGGCTTTGTCCGCACAACGGAATGGCGAATAAGTGCAACAAAGGCAATACAGGACGGCAGCACCCAATTACAACTGCAATTAAACGATACGCCCGCCACGCGCATACTGTGGCCGCACGTCTTTGAATTGTGCTTAACCATTACCGTGGGCACAGAATTAACCATCGAACTCACAAGTCGTAACACCGGTGAAACAACCTTCGTGGCCGGAGGAGCCCTGCACAGTTATTTTGCGGTTGGCGACGTAAGAAAAATACATATAGACGGCTTACTCGGGCGTCACTACATCGACCAGCTGGATGACAACCGGATAAAACAATAAAACGACGCCGTATATATCAGAGAAGAAGTGGATCGTATTTATTTCGATACTGAAGACACCTGCACAGAAGGTATCTGCGCTATTTTTGACGCACAGTTACTGCGACAAATCTACATTAAAAGAAACGGTAGCCATTCCACTGTTGTCTGGAATCCCTGGGAAAACAAAGCTAAAGCTATGGCGGATTTTCCCGATGAGGGTTATCGACAAATGGTGTGTATCGAAACAGCCAATGCCGTTGACGACGTGCGCCACCTTGCACCGGGTGAAATGCATACACTGAGTCAGATTATTGGTTTGTAAGTTTTGTTTCAGTTAGGAAAACGTCTCTGAGAGAGCTTGTATGGATAATGTATAACGTAAAGCTTTATGGCTGTATCTGATATCAGGGAAAATCGACTGGGTTTTTGTGGCCATCAGGAAAACTTGCCTGATTCTTCGCTCAATACTGCTGGGTAACCGAGCAAATGTGCCTAATATTAATAAGTTAGGCTCTGTGAAAAATTTTAGTTAATAGTAAAATTAAGGGGGAAATATGGACTTGATAGATCGTATAAAAGATATTGCTTCAAGGATACCAAAGCAAATTGAGCACATCCAAACAGAGGAAGCGACAAAAAATGCTTTCATAATGCCGTTTATTAGTTCGCTTGGTTATGATGTATTTAATCCCCTAGAAGTGATCCCAGAATTTACGGCAGACATTGGAACAAAAAAGGGCGAAAAAGTAGATTACGCTATAAAAAAAGATGATGATATTATCATTCTAATCGAGTGCAAATGGTCAGGGGCAGATCTTCATGAAAATCATGCATCACAGCTGTACAGATATTTTTCTGCTACTGAAGCAAGGTTTGCCATACTTACAAACGGAATAGATTACGAATTTTATTCAGATATTGATGAGCCTAACAAAATGGATTCAAAGCCATTTTTCTCGTTCAATGTTCTCCATTTTGAAAATCATCAAATAAATGAACTGAAGAAATTCACAAAATCATCCTTTTCTCTTGAAGACATTCTAACAACTGCAAGTACCCTCAAATATACAGGGGCAATAAAAAAAATACTAGAGGAAGAGCTAAAGAACCCATCGGAAGCCTTTGTACGTTTCTTTGCTTCTAAAATTTATGATGGTCGCCTTACTCAGCCCGTCATTGAGCAGTTTACGGATATAGTCAAAGAAGCTAGAAATCAGTTTGTAAATGAACGGATAAATGAACGCCTTAAATCTGCATTATCAGCAAATGATCCTGAATCTATTTCTGATATAACTTCCGATGTGGAAGAAAAAGCAGATGAAGAGCCTGGTAATGACGGAATAGAAACGACTCAAGAAGCGATCGATGGTTACAATATTATAAAATCTATTCTACGCGAGATTGTAGATGTTAAGCGTGTCGCTATGCGGGATACAAAGAGTTATTGTGGCATATTGCTTGATGATAATAATCGTAAGCCTATCTGTCGTCTCCATTTTAATTATTCGCAAAAATATCTAGGTATTATATCGGGTAAGAACGAAGAGCGCATTGAAATTGATGGTATCGATGACATCTTTAAATACGCAGATCGTATTAAAGCGACATTAGCTGAATACGAGGGTAATTGAAGAAAATTAGCCTAATCGGGTAAGGGTCGGTTCTCTCCTTGATTGGTCATGCTCATCTGCGTTGCCTTTATCCTCGATAATCGGTAATAGCCTTTACGACTCAAACCCATTCCGATCAAAAAAGGGGACGCTACCCTTTTATATGTGTTAATGTCTCTACATGCCAAGAATGGCAAGAACAGTATTTCCGGGAATACCTCACCACATCACCCAACAGGGTAATCGTAGAGAAGTTGTTTTTTATAAAAATGAAGATCGCCAGATATATCTCAGCTGGCTAAAGGAATATAGTTAAAAGCACCGATTAGAGATTATCGCCTATTGTTTGATGACCAATCACATCCACCTTGTCGTGATCCCTCGTACAAAAGAAGGGTTTCAGGCAGCGCTTAAACCATTGCACATGCGCTACGCACAACGGCTTAGTCGAGAACGAGGCTGGAAAGGTCATGTCTGGCAGGGCCGTTATTTTTCATCACCGCCGGCTTGAATCGCGTCTGGCCTCAGCCTCCGACAATACTGTTTGACCTCGAAGAGGAGGTATACGGCACAGAGCGCCACTTGATTTAACCAAAGATCAGACATGTTGTTACCATATATTAATTAGTGGTAACAGTATGTCTGCCTCCGAACGCAAAATACATCCAGATGAAATATTCCGTCGGCACGGTGGCCTGCTCCGTATGAGCGAGGCCATCAAATATGGCATATCCCGCTATGCCCTCTATAAAATGCGGGATAATGGTGCGTTGGAGCAGGTTTCCAGGGGTGTTTATCGTCTGGTTGATCTGCCGCCCATGAGTACCCCTGATCTGGTCACAGTGAGTCTGCGCTTCCCCAGGGCGGTTATCTGTCTGACTTCTGCTCTCTCGTTCCATGAGATGACGACCCAAGTCCCCCATGCGGTTTCGGTGGCTGTGCCGCGAGGCACCAGGATGCCCTCCCTTGATGTTCCCCCTGTGCATTCCTACAAGTTCTCATCCCAGGCTTTTAAAGCCGGGATTGAAAAGCATCAGATAGATGGCATCACTGTGCAGATTTATAGTGCTGAAAAAACACTGGCTGATTGTTTTAAGTATCGAAATAAACTGGGTATGGATATAGTGCTCGAAGCGTTTAAACTCTATCGAAGTGAGAAGAAGTTCAATCTGGAAAAACTACTTGAATATGCGCGGGTATGCCGGGTGGAAGAAGTCATGAAACCCTATTTGGAAGCCAGTTTATGAGCAAGAGTGTTCGCAATATCGCAGCCTCAGTCAGGCAAAAACTTAAAAATCACGCGGCTCAAGATAAGCGGCCTTTTGCAGAATTGCTTCAGTATTATGCGATGGAACGTTTTTTATACCGATTGACTCAATCCAACCATGCTGACCGGTTTGTTCTTAAAGGAGCGTTGATGCTCAGAGTCTGGCAATCGCCACAATTTCGTCCGACGATGGATATTGATATGTTGGGTATAACCAGCAATGACATAGACGATATTTGTACCCAGGTTGCCGATATTATTAAATATAATCAATCACTTATCGAATAGTCGGCTCGCTCTATATCACACGAATAAACGCTACTACTATCCCAAATTTATCCCAACTCTTTGGCAGTAGTCTGTAGTAAGTTTTTTAAAGTTGATAATAATGAGATAATAATGAGCATAGAACTTTACAATAACCCCATTCAATCTTTACAATAAGGTGCTGAAATCTTACAAAGTAAACTAATGAAACTTGCCAGAACAAAACGCGCCGAACTAATCCGCAAATTTTTACTGAATTCGATTAAGGCGGGTAATTCAC
>QILK01000001.1 GCA_003233345.1 Gammaproteobacteria bacterium
GTCCCGGTAAAGATTTTCCTGGGCAATTATGTGATCAATGGGAGCGTGCTGCACGGCAAATAGATACTGACAAGGTTCGCCATATTCAGATTCGCGTGGGCATTGTTCTTGGACCGGTAAAAGAAAATCTATTTAAGACCGGCATCCTGCCGCTGTTACGATTGGCTTTTATGTTCGGGCTCGGTTCAAAATTTGGCGACGGGAAACAACATTTTCCCTGGATTCATATTGATGATGTAACCGGTCTGATGAGCAAGTCGTTAACGACTAGCAGTATGTCAGGGATTTATAATATTGTATCACCCAACATTGTCAGCAACGAAACGTTTATGCATGCACTAGGGTCTACGCTCAATCGACCGGTGTTATTCCGCATTCCGGTACGGATAATTCAATTTCTCGTCAGCAAAGATCGCATGCCCATTCTAACGGAAGGCCAGCATGTCATACCCAAACGCACGCTTGAGGCCGGTTATCAGTTTAAATTTCCGAATCTAATACCCGCGCTTAACGATCTAGTACATCAACGAAAAACAGGAGAGCAATATCATGCCCGCAATCATTGATAATGAAGTCTATAACCGATCTTGTGAACATTGGCGTAATGAAGCCCATTTTTTAAATTTGCTGGAATCAATAATACAGCCTGTTCGCTTTAACTATTTACAAAGAATAATCGCCACCCGATTTGCAAAGAAAAGCGAATCAATACAGGCTTTGGACATCGGCTGTGGCGGTGGCTTTATGAGCGAAGACCTGGCGCGAACTGGAATCGATGTCGTTGGCTTGGATCAATCAGAAGCAAGCTTAAAACATGCCCGCGCACATGCACAAGAAAATGGACTTTCAATTACCTATAGACAAGGTTACGCTGAGCGCCTACCCTATCCGGATCAGTCATTTGATTTAGTCTGTACCTGTGATGTACTCGAACACGTTAACGATCTACGCAAGACCATTCAGGAAGCCGGTCGTGTGCTTAAACCGGGCGGAATTTTATTTTTCGATACCATTAACCGCACGCTATTAAGTCGTTTGTCAGTTATCGATGTTGCACAAAATATTCCGTTTACCGCGTTTATGGATAAAAATGTTCACGTATGGCATAAACTAGTAAAACCAAATGAATTAAAGGCGCTATTTGCACTCGCTAATCTAGCGCCAGAAAAATTCTTAGGCATCGGCCCAAAGCGAAACCCTTTATCGTTAGTGCTTGGATTGATTATTGGAAAAATACGAAAAAGAAGCGGTTCACAGCTGGCTAATGTGATGCAGTTAAAGCTAATAAAAAGCTTGGCGATTCATTACATGGGCATTGCCACTAAACGAGGATAATCACATGAACGATCACAAAAAAATAACGTTGGTCTACGACAAGGAGTGTCCCGCGTGCCATTTCTACTGCAAACGTATCGATATAGAAAAAACCGCCGGCTCGCTTGATCGGGTCGATGCAAGAGCCGCATCAGCAATCATGGAAGAAATTACCCGTGCCAGACTGGATATCGATCAAGGCATGGTATTGAAAAAAGATGGCACACTTTATTATGGCGCAGACGCAATAAACGAACTCGCAAAAATCGGCGTCAACAAGGGCTGGCTTAATCGACTCAATACACTGTTTTTTCGTTCCCGACGGCTATCTAGATTACTCTATCCACTATTTAAATTGATTAGGAACGGTTTGCTAAAGCTACTTCGGAAAACTAAAATAAACAACCTAAACAACAAACAATCAAAATATTTTTAAACATATTGCTAGCAATATTACTTAGGGCTTACTCAATACTATTCGCTGGTATTAATCCTAATAGGTATCGACCCGTTTATAATCGATACTGACGCGGTCGGCAGCGATAGGACGAAAATGTCGATTGGCAAAGGTCACGTGGCTGGGTTGAATTCGGTAACTATCAACGACCGCCGGGTGACAGAAACGCACCAGCCAGGTGTAACGATACTTTGCGTCTTCCTTTAACGCGCGACCAGTGACGACTTCGCGCACGCCAGGTATCGCACTGAGTACCCGTCGACCTTCCGCCATCATCGCATCGGCATCCTGTTCAGATACCTCACTGACGTTATAGATAATCAAGTGATCCACCAATGCCCACGGTGTGCACTGTACAAGCAGTTCGGTGGCTCGCTCACAACTACCGCATCGGCGTATATAACGCTCTACTTCAACACTGATCGTGTTTCTAATTCCACCGGTTAGTTTTTCATTTTTACCTGGGCGGCCAACTTTAATCTTGTCGCGTATCGGTAGACCAGCCATATCGGCTAATGCGGTACTGTAATTGATTTTGGCCACGCCATTGGCAATTAGATGCTGAAACTGATCGTCACTCAATTCTGCGTTACCATTAATGACCAAGGGAATATCCAACGTTTCCTGAATTTTTTTCAAACGACCGTAGTCTAGTACCGGCTTATCTTTCGACCGGCCGTGCACTGTGCCAACGGAGACCGCAAGAAAATCCACACCGGTTTTTTCTACATAGTTTTTGATCTCAGCTAACGAGGTGTAGGTGGTCTCACCAAAATGATATTCTGCCTGTTCGTCCTCATAACCAGGCACATATCTCAAATCGCCTTCCACTGGCACGCCGCACGAATGTGCCATTTTAACAACAGAGCGTGTCTTCTCTATATTTTCCGCTAATGGAAGACGGGAAAAATCAATCATTAATCCATTGCAACCCAGATTGATCGCTTGCACAGCTGAATCAAAACTCGCCCCATGCTCTAGATGTATTGCCACGGGTACGGAGGCACGCCTGGCGGCAACTTCGACTGCCGGCATAATCAACTCGAAATCAAAATAGCTAAAATGAGGCTCTGCCAAACTCAATATAACCGGCGAATGACAACGTTCAGCCGCATCCATGATACCTTCCAAAAATTCAAGACTCACCACATCAAATGCCCCAACAGCATAACCATTATAATGGGCGTGATAAAGCATGTCGCGCATATTAACAAGTGCCATAGTTTTTCCTTATCCAACCTCTACTTAAAGACCCGGTTGAATCTGATGTCTAATTTAAAAAAAGCTTTCGTGGTATCGCCACTCTTCGGGCTTAATCAGTCAAATCTGCGTAGGACTTACCCGTTGCCCGTTGCCTGTCGCGTCGACGCGCCAACCGACGCCCCACTGTTCTACCAGCGCGATCAGCCGCTCGATCTACGGCGACAAAAATATCTGTTTCGGTATCCTCGATCACGACATTAGGTTGATAGGAAAGTACGACCGAAATATGACAACATTTATCGATTCCACCGCGCGGGCCATTAATATCAGACAGCTGTACGATTACGCGCTGAATGTGACTGTCTCTGGCACTGAGTGCAAACCCCAGACGTCGTTCGATATAGTCGTGCAAGGACTTTTTCAAGGGAAAATTGAGTGCTTGAATGTTGATTTGCATGATATTCTCCAGCGTAATGGTCTTGTGATGATTGAATACCAGCCTACACCCAATTTAAACTAAGGAAAATACGAATATTATTGCTATACTGTTCGTATTTATCGAAGCAAGTAAAAACCATGATTAACTACAAACACCTTCATTATTTTTGGATGGTAGCAAAAGAAGGCGGCATCGCTCGTGCCAGCGAACGTCTGCATTTGACTCCCCAGACCATTAGCGGACAGCTCAGTTTGCTGGAAGAATACTTGAATGAAA
>QILK01000109.1 GCA_003233345.1 Gammaproteobacteria bacterium
AACATACCGTGATGACAGGAAAAGGAACCTCATTGGCAGTTCAAAATCTCATAAACTTTTGGGAATAGGGCTTTTATTCTCCCTATATAGCCATCATCTAATTCCTCTAATCCGAGGCTAGGAAATTGAGAAAACTTTTGATCGTCCATGTCACGACTTTCCTTAGAATGATGTGTGAAGGAGAATAACAAAATGTGCAGACGGAATACACAAGATCCATTGATTCGGGCTTTTCTGGACACCTACGGATTGAATCTTTTAGCTATACCAAGAGCAGATGCAGCGGTTGGAGATCTCTATGTGGTCACCAACGATAGCATATCAGCGCCTGGCGCGTTAAGTACTGTTTTAACCCCGGATTTACATTACCTCCCAAAAAAACAGGTGAAAAACTGGCTAACATCGAAGGTAAAATGTCTAGTAAGGTCGATGCAAAAGTTGGAATTGCTTTACTTGAGAATTTTTTTCAGCGATGGGTATGGCCGGAATTGCACAAAAAATACGGCTTTCTTATGAATCAGAAAAAGCCAATAACCTACGATTCCGTCTTAAAGACGCCACACGGGATTATATGGATCCTTTGCTTTTTGGCAAACAATTAATCAATCATAAACTGAATAAGCAACACCCTTCTATTGAACCGAATAATCGTTATTATGTGACAACCGCAGTCGTTAGAACCCCTTCAATCTCAGTGATTGCAGAAAATGATGCCGCCGAAACCATTGGTCTAAAGTTAGATGTATTAAAAGCATTAGAAACTGAAGTTAATATTGATATTAGGCGTGAAAATAGCGGGGAAATTACTTACAAAGGCGATATCCTTCTTGCTATCGGTGTTGAGTTACATGAGCTTCGCTATCATGCGGAACGTGAAAAATTTACATTAGATATCGCAAAAGACTCTGTACGGATAAGAGCTGCGACTAATGATGGACACATCCCACCCGATTTCATCGGAGATATTGAAACTGGAAACGCATTTATCTCAATTGAGTAAAGAAAAAGGTGCCACCCATTAGCGAACTCCTGTCAACAGGCACAAGCTAAATGCGAAGTGCACATAAAGATATCCATAACAAAGTACTAAAGGCATTTAAAGAGTCGAATCCGATTAAATAATATATTAATTAATTTACACGATTTCGAAGTCGCAGGTTGCGGCTTCGAAAATCTGCTCTAGTCATAAAACGAGTTTAATTGGCAAAATTTAAGACCTGAGACCCTTGTGGATTGAACCAGTTGCGGTTTTCGCGCGACCAAGACTTTGATGAGAGTATTTAAATAAATCATAATAATAGTATCAAATCAATTAGATGGAGAGAACTTGTGACATTATCGAAAGCCAGCTTTCTGTTGCGTAGCATTAGTATGCTTCTCATATTCATCAATCCTCTTGCGATAGCGGCAAAAAATCTGAAGAATGAATCGTCCATCGTTGTCAGTAATGTCAATGAGCATGGGCCAATGGATTGCAAGGGAAGTACTGGCAAGAAAGCCAAGTTATCCGAAATCGGCCTTTCCGCAGAAAATCTTAAAAACGGTATCACGTGTGTAGCCGCAGATTTTGACGGCAATGGTTATATCGATTTTCTGTTAACAGGTAGCATATCACCTGGCGAGAAATATCCGGCTAAGTTTCTGGCGGTTCTATATAATAAAAATACTATAGTTAAACAACATATCTTTAGTTCCTCAGGAATACGCGTACCAAGTGTTTATCGTGCACGACGTTTTCCTAGCGCTCGGGGACATCCCCGAAGCAAAACAGATGGTATTTTGTCGAGTAATAAAACCTACAACAATTATTTTCTGTATAACCCCAAGACTAAGAAGTTTAAGTTATATACATCGCGCAAAGATGATCCTAATCGGTATTATGATCCGTTCGATGAGGCAGACGAACTTGAAGGATTTTCTGATTTTCGTGCCAAGTTGATCAAAGCGGTAAAAAATAAAAATGCCAAAGTCATACTATCGATTCTCGATCCGAATGTTGTTTCGAGTGGCATTGGTTATAACGGTGTAGAACAGTTTAAACGAAGCTGGCGTCTAGAAGCACCGAGCTCACCATTGTGGGAGGAGTTGGCGACGATTCTAAAGATGGGTGGATGTGTGGGTAAAGACAAAAAATCTTACTACGCACCAAGTATTGCCTGTTTAAAACGGGCTGGTGAATTTGATAAGGACGATTGGAGCAAATCTGCTATTATTGCTGGTAGCAACGTTCGCGCTCGAGAAAAACCGGCCATTAAATCCGAGATGTTAACAACAACATGGAATAGAACCGGGATATATCTCAATTATAATTTCGTGAAAGTACCGGATAAAGATCCTTCTAACGATTACGACAAAAACTCACCTTATCGCTGGCTTAAAGTTAAATTTGTAAATAAAAAAGGTGAAGGCTGGGTTGCCAAGCGATTCGTTCGATTCTTAACCGATTATCGGGCTGAGTTTGTTAAAAAAAATGGGCAATGGAAACTTTCAGTGTTCGTGAAAGATGTAGCACCTAAACTGGACAATGCGATACGAAAACAGTTGCAGCTTGCCAAAGGAACCGCACTACCAAAATACACATTCACAGCTCATAATCTTGATGGCGACAAGGAATTGGAAGTTATTGTTCTATACAATGACGCCAAGTACTGTGATACAGATGGTTGTACAATGCAGATCTACAAACAAGTAAAAGCTGGTCAATATAAATTTATTTCGGAAACAACGAAAGTAAATCGACCGGTGAGAGCGATACATCCTTCGTATGAAGGGAAACGACCGTTGATAAATGGTTGGCTTTCTCTTGTAGTCAACCCTGTAGATAAAGGCGCAGTCGAGTTAAAATTCGACGGCAAACAATATCCTGCGACGACTTTGAAACAACCGAAGTACAAATACGTAGGAGCAACATATAAACTAATTGACATTCAGTCTCCAGTTAATGATGCAATACGGGCTCGAGCGAACATATATGGAGATGATACTACGTCGATCTATAAACATGCATTGGTGGACCTAAATGGTGATTCAATAAAGGATATTATCGTATTACATGCAGATCGATATTCTTGTGGCTCTGGTGGTTGCTGGATGGAAATATATAAAGGCTTGAAATCAGGAAAATTCAAATACGTAAACGGGACTACTTTAGCAGAAGTGCCAGTCAAGGTACTTGATGAGAAGCGAAATGGTTGGAAAACGCTCGTCGTTTACATGCGCAAGGTTGGTGAAAAGACATTAACATTTAATGGTCGTCGCTATCAGCATATGAATAAAGGTAATACAGCAACGGCAGTACAAAATAAAAGAGCCAAATTATTAATTGACTAGGGGTAAGTTGAGCTTTCCCCAATAAAATGGACGATTTATAGCATCGTTTGTTGTACACACAAAACTAAATATCGTGCAAAATCAAGGTATTAATAAATATCAGAATTCGAAGACTTAGTTGACAAACACCGCTATCGATAGGATTCAATAAACTTTAATTTCTAGGATGAAGCAATAGGCAATTAAGATGAAACTTAAAGACATGTCAGATCTGATCTAAATTTCTACACTTAAACTCAATGTTAATCACCTAAGAGCCTGCCTTTGCCTGCCGAATAATCATCTGTTAGAATTTGATAATAGTAATTAAACGCGCTCATGGTTTTTACATGCATAAGTTTTTACTGTAATACTCTATTCTAACCAACCTCTCTTTCTCAGGCACATCAATGCGTCCATATTTTAGAGCATTCGAATTTACAAATGATTTATCAATTGCATTTAATTTTTTTAACAATTTTTTTAAATTTTTAAACACATAAACTCGTTTAAACTCGAAGTCCTTTGTGCCGGCTGGATATTGCGGATATCGATGAACGCCCCACCAATCTGGCTTACCATCTGATGTATACGTACTAATCGATTTGATAAATGGAAATGCCCGTTTTTGTGCTTGCTATTAAAAACTTGATTATAGGTTTCTACTATATGATGATAGTAGGCACCGAACTGCTTACTGGATGCTGAGGAAGAGGGGCCGATGGATCAGCTGCTTGGACATTCCATTACCTACCGCATAGCAGTAGGCCCGCAACAAGGCCGTAAAGTATTTACCCTGCAAACCTTGCCAGCTTGTGATCCAGAGGAACGGTTAGCAGATGCAGTGGGTAACGTGTCTGGATTTTCACTGCATGCGGGTGTCGCCACCAAAACCCACCAACGAGAGAAGTTGAGGAACTTTGGGGACACTGATCAGTTAGCAAGTTATTGGAAATTGACCTAAATATTGAGCGCATTAATGATAAAGAACAGAAAAAGTGAAGCATAAGAGGTGAGCTTTAGCAAGAATTCGCCATGATCAAAGGGGGGCTTATCGGGTATTTAATAAACCTGGATTTTGGGAATAGGGCTTTTATTCTACCTACTCTCGGAAATGGCAGGTTTTCTTCTGCCGAAATGTGATGGTCCAGAAAAAGGTCTGGTAATGTGTATCTGTTTCCCTGGCTACGGGATCAGGCATTGCTGATCATCGATATTAATGGTGAACAGCAAACTCTCGTTTTTCTTTTATCATGCGATTTTTTAAAATGGCCCATTGATGCACCCGGGTAGAACTACCAACCAAATTTTGTTGTTTTCTATTTTCTTTGGCGACCCAGAGGTAGTCTCCGTTAAAACTGAACACCGCCGACAGGTCTTTTCGGTCTGATGCGTGCCTGACGACTTTGTCAAAGTAGTCAAGAATAAAAGGTGTATAGGTCGGTTGTGGATAATAGGCGACAACCATCGTCGATCGCTTGTATTTTGTTGATCGCACATAGATGATCCGCAGTTTATCGGCGGGTACACCCATTGCACACAAGGTAAAATATTTGGCAATCGCAAAGTCTTCACTGTCACCATGATTGACTAGTAGTAATTCCAGTGGTGTCGCCCAATAATCATCCAGGCCCCAATTTGTTCGGTCTGACATATAGTTTACGGTGTTAAAAAACCGGTTAACCAGAACCAATTTCTGCGTTATTGTCCGGCTTTGGTTGCCGGAAAGCATATGCTTCCAGGTAATGACGCGCTTGGCAGCCGATGTTCCAAATTTTTTACTAATAAAGGTAATTTGCTGGTCATCAGGCACCAACGATTCTGCTAGTACTATATTAGTATAAATAATAAAAAGTGCTGAAAAAAATAGGGATAAGATAATAGAGAAGATGCGTCCGGCGATGCGAGACAAATAGATACTTATTGTGGAGGTT
>QILK01000066.1 GCA_003233345.1 Gammaproteobacteria bacterium
GCAGGAATAGTCGTTCTATTTCGAGCTTTTGTGATTGAGGAACGGGCGAAGACGGGATGCTAAACAGGGAAGTTATTTCGTGCACGTTCCTTAGCAGGTCGGTGAAGGCCTCGCTGGTATATTGGGAACCCTGATCAGTATTGAATATCTGTGGACATACTGCCACGCCCATTCCTTACTCACAGAGTATCCCGTTAGTTCCAGGTCAGCTAAGGGGTAAGCGACTTTTACAAATTGTATTAATGCACACCAATGGGATATCTAATCAAGGCTTCTGGCTTCGGTATCGTTGATGTATAAACCAGGGTCACGGTTTGTTGACCAATGATAAACGACCTGATTTTTAGCACATTCCACCGTCGTGTCCAGTTAAACTTCCAGCTCATCCCATTGCGTGACTAACGCTTTAAAAATCTGTTTTCATCGAGTACCTTTTCGTTTTTTAACATGAAGTATACGCAGCGCCCAAGCTTGTGAGCCAGGACGGAAAGTGCTTTCGCTTTACTCATACGTTTTTGTAAATTTGCAAGATATTTTTTAGCCTTGTCATTGCCCCGCAAGTGCAATACAGCCGCTTCTGAAAATGCCCATTTCAGGTGCGCATTACCGATTTTATTTCCTTGTGTTCCATAACTCTTTCCTGCGGACTCCGTTTTGCATTTCACTAACCGAGAAATAGGAGGAGAAATTTTATACACTGTCGAATCGACTAATATTTTCTATCTCATAGAGTATTGTCAGTGACAAAATAGTACCAATGCCATGCACTGTCTGCAGCAGATTCAGATGGACCGAATTGTGTTGTTTGGCCTGTTGTCCAATGAATCATTCAACTTTACTAAGCTCTTTGGCATACGTATCCAGGATGGCCATATCCAGATCAATGGTGCATTGTACAACAGGGTCTGGAAACGCCGACTGGCGCTTAACTTTAACTAAAACACTAAAGAAATTCATGATTCGGTACGATATTTTACTATTCTATTGCTAGTGGAAAGGAAGAGTCATGAGCGTACTTAGTAATACAGTAATAAAAGAATATTTAGAATTTGGTAGAGTGGTAATAGATCCCACTCCAGATCTTGGCGATTCACCATGCGATCCTTGTCCTGTAAAATTGCATATTGGTGATACTATCCAAGTCCCGAAAAAAGAACTTAAATTAGCCTTTGATTTATCACAAACAGGTGGGAAGTTAGCCGAAACTTTTAAAATTCCTGAAAGCGGATATATTCTGAAACCTGGGAAATTTTGTTTGGCGCAAATGCGAGAGCGGATTTCATTTCCTAAATTGTCGGATACGCTCTTAAATCCTGCAAAAGCATTGGCAGGGAAAATTGAAGGAAGAAGTACGTTTGCGCGCACTGGTCTATTTGGAACAGTGAAGTCTATTTCAAGATAATCTAAAGGCTTAGTGTGTAAACATACAAGGCAATTTAACACGGACAATCTTTTCAATGGCCAAAAAGCCGACCATTGAAAAGATCGCCGGTTAATTGCAACGTTAGGCATATAAAAACAAAACAGGACATCGAAATGAATCAAGGTCAAGAATACACATCAGGTTTAGGTAAAGAGTCCCTTGTTCCACCTGAAATACAAGGCTGGAGCTGGGGAGCTTTTTTGTTTAACTGGATCTGGGGAATTGGAAATAGCACATATATCGCATTATTAATGTTTGTACCACTGGTTAATATAGTGATGATATTTGTACTTGGTGCAAAGGGCAATAAATGGGCTTGGCAAAACCGTACTTGGAGAGATGTCGAGCATTTCAAAAAAACACAGAAAAAATGGAGCATAGCTGGAGCAGTACTTGTTTTTATCGTTTTACCCTTTTTTTTCATATCCATATCAAGTATGCTAAAAGGCGAAGCATTCGATTTATCATTAAAAGCTATAAACTCAAACAATGAAGTTGCTCAGCTTATTGGCACACCTATTGAGCCTGGTTTTTTTGTGGTGGGTAACATTCAAATAAGTGGCCCTACTGGGCAAGCATCCCTTCAGTATTCAATATCAGGCCCAAAAGGTGAAGCTGAGGCATATGTGTTTGCAAACAAAGAAATCGGTCAATGGAATCTAAACGAGGTCATAGTATACAAAGAAGAACAAAACCTTAAAATTCAAGTCATTGCACCTAAACAATAAAATGCCTAATTGGGTAACCGAGGGTCTCTAATCCCCAGTTCCCACAACACCCTGCATGCGGCTCCACACAGGGCGTTTCATTTAGCATGGTGAAGCACAATCCATCCATCACGTAACGCATAAAGCCCTTGGGATTTTAAGTAGTCGTTAGATAATGTCTGCTGTATTCCCGGAGTTTTCGCACTACGTCATGGGTCTTTACTGGTGATGTCACATGCAACGGCTGATTTGACGTGAACACCGAGTCTCATCAGGCTTCTTACTTTGGTGCGTGGTCGTGGCCACTGTCGCCAGTAGGCCATACGTACCCTGCGTCGTATCCACTGATCCAGATCAACGCAGCGTTGATAGCCGCTGGCAATACCAAAATAATTTATCCAGCCGCGTAAATACTGGCTGATTCTGAAGAGCTGATATTTCATCGACACGCCCCAGTTGCGGTTGGTTAAACGCCGTACTTGTTGCTTGAATTTCTGCAACGTTTTCGGGTGCCAGTGAATGCGCCCACTCTGGAAAGTGAAACCCAAATGCGATGCTAGATTTCGAGGAAAGCATACAATCAGCAGTAAACGAAGTTGGGTTAACATCGACAAAAGAAGCCTTGTCGCAATTTGATGTGGTGTGATGGGAGTCAGCAAACTGACCAGCAAAGGCAAAGAATCAAAGATATATCAAACGCCTTAGTGTGCTGTCAATATAAATCGATACGTCTACCAGGGATCCAAAGATGGAAAAACCAGTAAAAACGGTCTCTATTGGCATGGATGGCACTTGTATGCTGTTGTGTGATGACGGTTATCGCGAAGCAATGGTGGGCACGATCGCTTTTTATGATAAGAATGGCGATAGGCAACATACGACTTATATGGCCGCTACCCCTGGATATGGTAAAGACATTTTTCTCCGTCGATTTGAGCAAGAAATAATCAACGTAAAAAAACGCTATTCAAAGGTTCATTATGTTGGTGTAACCGATGAGGCGAAATATCATTGGTCATTTTTAAAGCGATACACAGATACACAAACCCTCGATTTTTGGCACGTCACTGAGTATCTGGCAAAGGCCGCCAATGTTATGTTTCGAGGAAAAAGAAAAGAGACCGCTAAGAGCGAATGGCTTGACTAGGCTTGCCATAAACTGAAGCATTCTGTTGGCAAAGAGCGGAGGGTGGATTA
Source organism: Gammaproteobacteria bacterium (assembly GCA_003233345.1). Taxonomy (GTDB): domain Bacteria; phylum Pseudomonadota; class Gammaproteobacteria; order SZUA-21; family SZUA-21; genus SZUA-21. The sequence continues at coordinate 3,328 of QILK01000066.1, forward strand.
CACCCTATTCATATCCTTCATCAGCCATGGCGGCGGCAATAAAGAAGGTGACTGGGTTACCTCGGAAAAGGCGGTATTATTCTCCCCCAAACCGGTCATGATGGTCTATCGGGGAAAACTGCTCTCGCTGATAAAAAAAGCAAAAACTGGCAGTCCCCCCCCCGATAGTCGCGAAAACCAGAACACCTGCCTGCTCAACAAACTGGGCCGTCAATCCTGGGTCGAACTTATTGAAGATGCTTGGTGATCAACAATTTGCTAAAGTCTGAATATGAAGCGCCGTTAAATTTACAGGCTTCCTGTTCCACGCTATGCTCCCTGCAACGCCCACC
>QILK01000213.1 GCA_003233345.1 Gammaproteobacteria bacterium
CCCAGACCTTAAAGCTGATTGATACCATGAGTGGACGGTTGATGGGGATTCGTGCCGATATTACTCCTCAAGTAGCCAGAATCGATTCCCGATTGAAAGACCATGATCACCCGGTACGGTTTTGTTATCTAGGTACGGTGATACATGCCTATAAAAATGCGATTGGTGGCACCCGGGCACCGTTGCAGCTGGGTGCGGAACTGTATGGTCACAGTGGGATAGAAAGCGATATTGAGATTATTGAGTTAATGCTGGAAACCACGCGTTTAATGCAAATCGATTCGTTTTGCCTTGATCTGGGGCATGTCGGTATTTTTCGCGGATTGGTTAAACAGGCTGGACTACGCGATTATCAGGAACAGCAGTTGTTCGAAGCCCTGCAAAGGAAATCGAGTCCGGAAATTAATCAATTACTGACGGATTGGTCGGTACCGAATAAAGTGCATACGATGTTATCTGCTTTAGCGACGTTAAATGGTGGTCAGGAGACCTTGAGCCAGGCCAGAGGAATATTATCCAATGCCGATAACAGCGTTTTAAAATCACTCGACCAACTGGGACGCGTGGCCAAAAAAATTCGTGAGCATCGGCCTGAGTTGGATCTACACTTTGATTTGTCTGAACTACGTGGTTATCAATACCAGAATGGAATCGTGTTTGCCGTTTTTATTAGTGGGCACGGACAGGAAGTTGCCCGAGGTGGGCGTTACGACAATATTGGCGAAGTATTTGGCCGCGGTCGACCGGCCACGGGATTTAGTGCTGATCTTAAAGTCATGATGGATTATTCTCAAGCACAGAAAAATGATGCGGAAAAGAAGCCGATTTTTGCGCCTTTTAGTGACGATGAGTCTTTGCAGGATATGATCATGGGATTGAGGTCTCATGGTGAACAGGTGATTTGTGAGTTACCCGGACAAGCGGGTGATGCGACTTCAATGGGATGTGACAGAATATTGGTTAATGTGGATGGCGAATGGCAAGAAAAACCGCTGGGTCGTTAAACGCTGGCCGGGTGTCGCAACGGCAATGATCACCAGGTATTTTAACAGTTTAATTTAATTCTAAGGTTTAGTTTAATATGGGTAAGAATGTAGTTGTTATCGGTACACATTGGGGGGACGAGGGCAAAGGTAAGATAGTCGATCTGCTAACGGATCAGGCTGCTATTGTCGCTCGCTTTCAGGGTGGCCATAATGCCGGCCATACGCTGGTTATCGATGGTGAGAAGACCGTCTTGCACCTGATTCCGTCTGGTATTTTACGCGAGCATGTTAACTGCTTTATTGGTAATGGCGTGGTATTGTCACCCGGTGAATTATTAAAAGAAATTGATGAGGTAGAGAAATCAGGCGTGTCGGTTTCCGATCGGTTAAAGATCAGCGCCGCTTGCCCATTAATTCTGCCGTATCATATCTCGCTGGATCTGGCGCGGGAAAAAGCCCGTGGCAAAGGTAAAATTGGTACCACAGGACGCGGAATTGGCCCTGCCTATGAGGACAAGGTTTCTCGTCGCGGACTGAGGCTGGGTGATTTATTTCACCGTGAGCGTTTTGCCGCAAAATTGGGTGAAGTATTGGATTATCATAATTTTGTACTTAAAAATTATTTTAAGACTGATAGTGTCGATTTTCAAAAAGTATTGGATGAAGCTTTCTCCTATGCTGATCGCTTAAAACCTTTACTGGCTGATATTCCCGAATTGCTTTGGCAGGCCAAAAAGGTCGGTGATAATATTTTATTTGAAGGTGCCCAGGGCACCTTGCTGGATATCGATCACGGTACTTATCCGTTTGTGACTTCGTCAAATACGACAGCAGGCGGGGCATCCAGCGGTTGTGGCATCGGGCCAAGATATTTGGATTATGTCCTCGGTATAACCAAGGCCTATACAACCCGTGTTGGCTCGGGACCATTTCCAACCGAATTAAAAGACGATGTAGGCGATTTCCTGGCAGAGAAAGGCCATGAGTTCGGTGCCACCACTGGCCGTCCACGGCGTTGTGGTTGGTTTGATGCGGTAACACTCAGGCGGGCAATTCAGGTTAACAGTGTTTCTGGAATTTGTATTACCAAACTGGATGTACTCGATGGTCTGGAGTCAATCCAGATTTGCGTCGGTTATGAGTACCAGGGCGAAATCCGACATTCACCACCCGTGGGCGCGGATGCATACGAAGATTGTAAGCCGGTTTACGAGCAAGTGCCTGGCTGGAAAGAAAGCACGGTTGGGCTCACTGAATATGAGCAATTACCACAAAATGCCAAAAACTATTTACAAAAGATTGAGAAAATAATAGAAACCCCGATTGATATTATTTCAACTGGGCCTGATCGCAAAGAAACCATCGTTAAGCGTCATCCATTTGACTAGAAATAAACCTGTATTTTTGTAGCCCGGACTTCGCGTAGCGAACGCCGGGAAACAAAAGTGGTCATAACCGCAAAGCAAGCAGTGGTATCGACTACAGAGGGGTTGCCAGATTTTAGTTAAATTTAAGATGATTATTTTTTTCCCGGCGTTCGCTACGCGAAGTCCGGGCTACAGGAAAACACATTTATGACTTACAGGCTAGACTATCGAAGATAGATATTGATAAAACAGAAATTAGTTTGGTGCCGAGGAAAGGACTTGAACCTTCATGGGGTTTCCCCCACTAGCACCTGAAGCTAGCGCGTCTACCAATTTCGCCACCTCGGCGGATATGGCAACGCAATTTACCTGTCAGGACAGCCGTTGTCAAATCAAGAATACGAATAATACATTATGAGCACAAAAAACAAAACGAAACATCTAAAAAAAGACCCGCATGCAAAGCGGGAACAAAGTAACTACGAGCAACCGATTCCAAGTCGTGAGTATATCCTCGAGTATTTTAGTCAGCAGGATCGGTTTTTTAGCCGCCCCGAACTGGCTGAGCGCTTGGGTCTCTCAAGTGATGATGAAATCGAAGCATTACGACGACGCTTGATTGCTATGTGTCGCGACGGGCAACTATTTTGCAACCGCAACAAAGCCTATGGACCGATCGACAAATTTGATCTAGTACGAGGCCGTGTTGACAGTCATCCCGATGGATTCGGATTTTTACATCCGGATGACGGTAGTGAAAAAATGTTTATAACATTCAAGCAAATGCGAACGTTAATGCACGGCGATAAAGTGCTGCTACGGGTCGCCGGACTTGATCGCCGTGGTCGAAGAGAGGGCGCGCTGGTCGAAGTATTGGCGCGCGGCGTGACCCAAATTGTTGGTCGTTTATTTATCGAGCATAACATCAGTTTTGTCGTGCCAGATGATAAAAAATTTCAGCAGGATGTAATGATTCCCGAGAAATCTCGCGATAATGCCGAGCATGGACAAATCGTTATTGCTGATATTGTCGAGTACCCATCAAAAAGAAATCAGCCGATAGGCCGGATCGTTGAAGTACTCGGTGACCATATGGCACCGGGCATGGAAATTGATATTGCTATTCGGTCACATAATTTGCCATCTGATTGGCCCGCCGCGGTTCATCAGGAGGTAGAGAAATTTGCCGACACGGTGAATGAAAATGATTATGCCGGGCGCAAGGATATGCGTGATTTGCCATTTGTGACTATCGATGGTGAGGATGCACGTGATTTTGATGA
>QILK01000058.1 GCA_003233345.1 Gammaproteobacteria bacterium
GTACATCTGGTACATCTGGTTTTGCTGTTGTCACAATGTTCGTTTCCCGGCGTTCGCTGTGCGAAGTCCGGGCTACAAATTTACGGTAAAACAAACGTATTGTTAATTTTAACGATAACGTTCAAACGGGTTACGTGCTGATTTCTAAAAGTTCTACTTCGAAGATTAGTGTTGCGTTAGGTGGTATGGCACCACCCGCGCCACTTTCACCGTAACCGAGTTCTGGTGGAATGGTTAGCTTACGTTTGCCACCCACCTTCATACCGATGACGCCTTCGTCCCAGCCTTTGATGACCATACCGCAGGCAAGCGCAAAGCTGAAAGGTTCGTTGCGATCCAGGCTTGAGTCAAATTTGCTGCCATCTTCCAGCCACCCGGTATAATGGACAATCGCGGTTTGACCGCTACCGGTAGCTTCTTCACCATCGCCGGTTATAAGATCTTCGTAAAGAAGCCCTGACTCGGATTTGTTTTCGCTCATATCGATCCTTCTTTAGTTGGAAAGCTGTTGAATGGTGAGCGTATTACCTTGCTGAACCATTCGAAATTTCTTTAGCACATTCATTCCTAATAATATTGACTCGGATTTATAATTTGGATTGATGCCAGCTCTTACGTCAGTGACCTCTATCGTCCCAATCGTTAGTGATTTTATAACCGTAGCGAATTCCTCACCAATTCCATTGGCAGTGCGGATCGGATAGGAAACCCCTTTTTCAAGGCCAATTTTTGCGGCAATATCAGCGGGTACCGAGACGTTGGTTGCACCTGTATCGAGTAAAAACCGGACTTTGACACCATTAATTTTTCCGGTTGCAAAATAGTGTCCATTGCGACTTCTTTGCAGCGTGATTTGCCGTGCACCGTCAGCCGTCACAACGCCGGTGATATTACTGTTGGGAAATGTTTGCTGATCACTAAGTTTTTGTAAAAAGTAGGCGAGAATGGCAATGACGCCAATCCAGGCGACAACAATCATTCCCCGACCGACACTGCGGCCCAAGTCGGAGTGATAAGAAATTTCACGACCGTCTACCTTGATACCTGTATCTTGATCGTCACCCGAGCGATTAGGATTTTTACGACCGTGTTCCATGTATTATCCCATTGTTAAGAAACGTTACTAAAATGTGTGTTACTAACCGGTAAGCAGTTTAGATTCCGCGTGTTCAATATCTTCGGATTTACCAAACAATACTAAAACATCATCCTCTAATAATACCATATTCATCTGCGGTTTTGTTGTTTTTCCAGCCCCGCGTTTTATCGCTGTTACTATAACACCGGATGAGGCCAGATCAAGTTCTTCGATGGATTTTCCGATGCTGGCAGCGTTTTTAGTTAATACAACCGTATGTAAACGACTGCGTAATGCAGGATCCTGGTCGATACTACCGGGATTGTCAGCATGAAAAAAACTGCGTAATAGCAGATAATTTTCCTTCCTGACTTCATTGATTCTATGTTTAATCGTTTCCGCATCGATATTCAATATTAATAACAGGTGTGCGACCAGCATTAAACTGGCTTCAAATTTCTCGGCAACCACTTCAGTGGCACCGCGTAATAAAAAACTTTCAAGGTGAACATCGTCCGCTGCGCGTACTAAAATAGGTATCTGCGGGTTAATTTCCTTAACGTACTCGAGTATTTTGTAGGCTGCTACAGGATTTTCAAAGCTAACGACCACGGCGCTCGCCTTTTTTGCATTGGCGGCCTGTAGAATTTCTCGGTGTGTGGTATCGCCAAAACAGACGTTATCGCCTGCTTCGGTTGCGTGTCGGATAACATAGGGATCGGTGTCAAGGGCAATATAGGCTATCTGTTGCATATCGATAAAACGAGCAATATTTTGACCCACGCGTCCGTAACCACAGATAACGACATGGTTACTGAGTTCCCTGGAATGGGCAGAGATAGTGGATTCGTTTTGCTGCCGATTACCGATATAGCTTTTACGAAACAACATTTTGGCAATAACGCCATTATATCGAATCAGAAAAGGTGCGATGATCATACTGGTCACGATGACTGCCAGTAGAATTTGTCCGGTGTCCTCATTTAGCAGACTGTTATTGATCGCCAGGGTAATGATAACAAAACCAAATTCGCCGCCCTGAGCAAGCGACAGTCCAGAACGAACAGCTACGCCAGGTTCGAGTTTAAATAAACTACCCAACGCAGTGATGATCACGGCTTTGAGAATAATCAGCATTGCCACCAGAGACAGCACGATATACCAGCTATCGGCTAATAGCTTTACGTTTAGCAGCATACCGACGGTGATAAAAAATAATCCTAGAAGAATATCTCTGAACGGACGGATATTGGCTTCTATCTGATGACGGAATTCAGTTTCGGCAAGCATAATGCCCGCAAGAAAGGCACCGAGTGATAGTGACAAGCCGGCTATATTGCTAGTCCATGCGGCGGTTAGGGTGACAAGCAATACCGCCAACATAAATAATTCATTGGACCTGGCGCTGGCAATCAAGCGGAACAGTGGACGTAGCAGCCATCTTCCGGTTGCGACCATTAGTAAAAATGCCAATATTGAATAAAACAGACTTAACGCGTTCGGATCTTGCGAAAAGGAAATTGCAATTAAAAAGATAACGACGGCGAGATCCTGGAAAATCAATATGCTCACGGCCGCCCGGCCATGACGGGAATTCAGTTCCAACTGCTCATTTAATTGCTTGATGACAATGGCGGTCGATGACATGGCGACAACACTGCCGATAATGGCGGCATCAATGATGCGTGATCCCAGCAACAGCGCGATGGCGACGCCGACCAACGTGGTGGTGATGACCTGTAAACTGCCGTAGCCAAACACCGAAGATTTCATGGCCACTAACTTCGCGAAAGAAAATTCCAGTCCGACCGTAAACAGTAGAAATACGATACCGTATTCGGCTAGATGTCGGGTTTGCTCGCTGTTATCAACCAGCCCGAAAAAATCGCCAAACAGATGCGAGCCAACCAAAATGCCAACGGTCAGATAACCGAGGATCGATGGAAAGTTAAAACGACGGAATATGGCAACGGCAACGACAGAGAGTGCCAGCAGTACCAATATTGCATTAAATGTATTTTCCATTGATTAAATTATAGTGGTTTTTTTTTGTAGAAAGATTGATCTGGATTAATTAAACTCAAATTTTACCGCCAATTATAAATATGCTTAAGCAATTTGAGCACTAATTCAGCGCTGTTTGTAAAACTGTATCGAAGGCTAGACTATAAAAGCGACCAAGTGATCAGCGGCTATGCAAACACTAACCCGGTCACCGACATTATGATTTAGGTGACTTGGAAACAATGAAAGCACCTCCCCACCGGTCGGCAAACGTAGAGTATAAAGTATTTCCGCACCTTTGAACGCTTTTTGAGTAATTTGTGCCAGCAGAGTACCTTCCAGTTTGCTTTCCGGGTCGGGGATAACGTCATCGGGGCGCAATAATACATCGATACTAGCCCCGGTTTTAAATTTCAGTTTTTTATGACTGGCAATAATACCAACCTCTGTTTCGATTTGTGTCGGGCTAAGGGAGGTGCCTCTTAAAAATTTACCCTGGCCGATAAAGTCAGCGACAAATCTGTTTTGTGGTTGGTGATAGAGATTATAGGGTGTATCGAGTTGCGAAATTTTTCCATTATTCATAACGCCAACAGTATCGGCCATGGCAAAGGCTTCGTATTGGTCATGGGTGACAATGATTCCGGTTGTTTTTAATTGCTTGAGGATATCGCGTACTTCTTTTTGTAATTGTTCGCGGCGTTCGACATCAAGGCTGGAAAAAGGCTCATCAAGCAATAATAATTCCGGTTGTGGCGCCAATGCGCGAGCCAATGACACCCGTTGTTGCTGGCCGCCGGATAGCTCATGCGGGTAACGTTTTTGCATGTTTTCCATGCCGACCAGCTCAAGCATTTTATTAGCGCGAGCTTTTTGTATCGATGCATCGAGTTTGTGTATTCCAAAACAGATATTTTGATAAATATTAAGGTGCGGAAACAGCGCATAGTCCTGAAAGACCATGCCCAGTTTTCTTTTTTGCGGTGCCAGCGTATAACCAGGTTTAGAGACGATTTCATTTTTAAT
>QILK01000137.1 GCA_003233345.1 Gammaproteobacteria bacterium
AACTTAAAAGAGCGCTGAGAATCGCCAAACGCACAGAAACGTTTAGTACCCAATGCCAAACTCTGCAAACTTATGTGATTGGCGAGCTTAACAACTTTAGGGGAGGCAACAAAGATTATCGCGTGAACGCTGAAATTCTGGTGGGCCATCTCAATGCCTGTCTCTTGACCGGAGCGAAATATAATACCGTCAAGCAAATGATATTAAGCCAGGTGACAACAACACCTTCCAGTAGTACGATCACCTACCAGTATGGTCTCAAGGGTCAATTACGCTCAGAAAGCAACACAACAAGCAATGTTCAGAAAGACTATCTCCGTGTTAAGATAGGTATATTCCGCCAGCGGCTATTGAAACTAGATTTGATTAACCATATAGTTGTTTTTCGGCTTTTCGTTATTTCAAAGTTAGCTTTTGACACCATGATCTCCGCAGAAATGATGGTTAGTAGTTGGTATTGTAAATGAAAAATTCTAATAACGGTTTTCAATCAATCAAGTTTAGCGCATCAGGATGGGAATACCTAAAGCTCTATTGGACTAATTTTTTGCCTAGTCTGCTGACATTAGGTGTCTATTCTGCCTGGGCGAAGGTCAGGCGTCAGCGTTATCTATTGGGGCATACCCAAATTGCCGGTTCAAGCTTTGATTATACCGCGCAACCCCAGCGGATACTTAAGGGAAGAATTATCGCATTGATTTTAGTGACCCTTTATTATTTTATCGAATATTTTCCTGTTATTACTATTATTACTGCGCTGATTTTATTTTATCTTCTGGTACCGATATTGGTCGTCGGTGCATTTCGATTCCGAGCCGCCAATACACGCTGGCGTAATATTGCTTTTAGTTTTCAGGGGACGTATCGCCAAGCATATCGTATCTATTTTTTTTATTACTTGTTAGGAGTGCTTTCCGCAGGGCTATTATATCCCTATTACCAATTTAAAAACCGCGAATTTTTATTAAATAATCTCTGTTATGGAACGCAAAAATTTAGTTTTACTGGTACGCTGCCGGTGTTTTATAAATATTATTTTCAGGCAGTATTGTTGTTTGTTCTGGCTCTGTTACCGTTTTTTATTTATACGTATTATAAGTATAATATCGGTTTTTCGGGTTCGATCGAGTATCTGGAAATTTTATTGTTTGATTTTATGGATTTGCTGGTAACGATATTATTTGTGTTTGTGCCCTTTTTAATTGCTTATGAATTTTTACGTGTTCGTTTCCTCTATTATACCTTAAACAATACTACGCTCGGTGAGGTTAAAATCAGGAATGATATTAAGTTTTTGATGATGCTTTATATTATGCTGACTAATGTCGTGTTGGTCCTCGTTAGTTTTGGTATATTTCTACCTTGGGCGCGCTTGAGAAAAATCCGATATATCTATACCCATGTTTATTATGAAGCATCGCCATCCATTAACAACTTTTATTCGGGCAAACAAGAGGGTGTTAGTGCGCTAGGTGACGCGGCTAACGATTCTTTTGGTTTTGATATTGGCTTATGAGCAGTATATCGATCAACTATTATAGCGGTAATGATTCAGCAAGTCAGACCGGGCAGATTGTTCCTGGGGAGCAATCTGCTGAACTGTTAGTGAGTGGTACGCGTTATGAAATTAGTTATTCGGACATGAATTTGTCCAGACTGGTTGCCAATACCCCCAGTTTTATTTATTTACCGAAGGGGGCGTGCTGCGAACTGGCTTATCCGCAGGCGGTGATTTTTGCCAGGTTTTTTGCCAGTAACCAGCAGCAAAAAAGCAGTCGGCAGCATAAACTGGAAACGCGATCACCGATCGCGGTCATGTCAATCATTTTGTCGTTCTTGGTTTTGTATGTTTTTGTTTATATTCTTTCGGCACCGATTGCAGATATCTTGGCAAAGTCAGTACCTTTCAAAATTAAAGAAGAAATAAGTAACGATATTGTCGAATGGTTGGATATAGACTATTTGGAAAAATCCAAGCTTAAAGCAGAAAGGCGGGCTTCTATTAATGCGATTTTTAAAAAACTGGTACTAGCTTCCCGCGATAAAAAGCATAAATACAAGCTGCTATTTCGTCAGGGAAACAAGATTGGCGCTAATGCCTTTGCATTGCCATCCGGGACGGTTGTGATTACCGATGAGTTAATCAAACAGGTGCAATCGGATAGTGAGGTGGCAGGGGTATTGGCACACGAAATTGGGCACATTAAGCGCAATCACACCTTGCGGCATATTTTTCGCAGTGCAGCGGCTATTTTGGCCATGTCAGTTTTACTTAATGACGCATCCATTATATCTGATTTTACCTATTCTATACCGGCCTATCTGTTTACCGCGCAATTTTCGCGGGAGCTGGAATATGAAGCGGATGCACTGAGTGTACCGCTATTATTGAAATATGGATATGATCCTGAAGCGTTTATGCGGTTAATAAAAAGAATTGAGAAGTCCTCGAGTAGTAACGGGAGTAGTAGTGAGGGTGGTAACGAGGCTGGTAGCGAATATTATTCCAGTCATCCGCATACCCATAACCGAGTGTCTAATGTTCGCAAGTGGATAAAAAAATACAAGCGCGACGGTAAACTCTAACTTTGTTTTATTCAAGCACTCAAGGTGAGCAAGATTAATAATTACAATAAGCTTTCTATTCGTATAGATGATGGGCTTGCTATGGAAGCTTGTGGCAAACAAGTTGCTGAGGCCATTGTCAGTTCGAAATTGCCCGGTGCCCAGATTCATCTAATGGGGGAACTCGGCGCAGGTAAAACGACTTTTGCCAGAGGGTTTATTCAGGCGATGGGATATGACGGTCATGTTAAAAGCCCCACTTACACCTTGATCGAACCGTATGAAACACCGTATGTTATGATATATCATCTTGATTTGTACCGCTTATCCAACCCGGAAGAATTAGAGTTTTTGGCCTACCGTGATTTATGTCAGGAAAATAGTATTTGCTTGATCGAGTGGCCGGAACAGGGTGGAAAAATGCTCTGTACAGCGGATATAACGATCAACATAGTGTTTATTGGTGATAAGCGCGAGGTTGGCATGACTTCTGTATCTTCTGTAGGCGACCGGCTTTTGCAGCGCTTGTAAAACAATATTGTGTGCGGCAATGTGCAGCGTAGATAACAATAATTAACACATATTATGTAGATACAAGCGTTTACAAGGGAAAATAGATTGCCTTTACGGGAACACGATAATATTATAAGTCATATGATATTGAAAAGATTATTTTTGGTGATGTTTATTTTTGCCAGCACAGCGGTTGTCCCTGTGTGGGCGGTGTATTTAAAAGATGCCAATCTGGCTGTCACGCCAAATCAAACCCGGATTATTTTTGATCTAAAAGGGTCGGTGCAATATAGAATATTTCAAATTCCCAAGTCGTCAGGTAAACCCGCACGCGTGGTGATCGATATGCATGCCTCGCGTACTTCCAGTGCGTTTAGAAAAAAACGATTTCGGCGTGGTTTTGTTACCAAAATACGCAGCGGGATACACAAGCGAAATGATTTAAGGGTAGTCCTTGATCTAAACAGGAATATTCAGTATCGACATTTTACGTTGACACCACAGGGACGCTACGGGCATCGTCTGGTCGTTGATTTAT
>QILK01000216.1 GCA_003233345.1 Gammaproteobacteria bacterium
TTGAGCGACGGGTAAGCCGGTCATTGGCATCGGTAGAAGCACGTATCAAATGTCTGCCCACGGTAAGTTATAACAGTGATTTACCCGTGGTCGCTGAAAGGGAAAATATTATTGCCGCGATTCGCGAGCACCAGGTCGTTATTGTCGCTGGCGAAACCGGGTCAGGAAAAACCACGCAATTGCCAAAAATATGTATCGAGTTGAAACGCGGTGCCCGAGGACTTATTGGCCATACACAGCCGAGACGAATCGCGGCGAGATCAGTGGCGACGCGTATTGCCGAAGAACTGGATACTAACCTCGGACAGGGGGTCGGCTATCAGGTACGCTTTCAAGACCGCAGTGACAAAAATACTTATTTGAAGTTAATGACCGATGGGATCTTGCTTGCCCAAATACAGCATGATCATTATCTCTATCAATATGATACGCTTATTATTGATGAGGCGCATGAGCGTGGACTCAATATCGATTTTCTCCTCGGCTATCTCAAGCAATTATTACCCAAGCGTCCCGACCTGAAGCTTATCATTACTTCGGCAACGATCGACACCGAAAAATTTTCGCGGTATTTTTCTAAGGCCCCAGTGATACAGGCGCAAGGCCGCAGTTACCCAGTGGAAATAGTTTATCAACCGGCCGCGTCAGAAAAATCGGAAAAGGATCTGGAGCAAATGCAGGAGATCCTTAAAGCCATTGATCAATTGTGTGCTTATGGGCCTGGCGATATTCTGGTTTTTCTGGCCAGTGAGCGGGAGATTCGCGAGAGTGCTGACTATTTAGGAAAACAGTTAGGCTCGCAACTTGATGTATTGCCCTTGTTTTCACGGCTATCGATAAAGGATCAGGACAAGGTTTTTAAAACCGGTGGACGCCGCCGGGTAATTTTAGCAACTAACGTTGCCGAGACTTCATTGACAGTCCCCGGAATACGTTATGTTGTCGATGCGGGCAAAGCACGGATCAGCCGTTATAGCTTTCGTCACAAAGTACAGCGTTTACCTATCGAAAAAATATCCCGTGCCTCGTCTAACCAACGAAAAGGTCGATGTGGTCGCTTGGGCCCAGGGGTGTGTGTTCGTTTGTATGATGAAGATGATTTTGACAACCGACCTGAATTTACCGAGCCGGAAATACTGCGGACCAATTTAGCGTCGGTCATATTGCGGATGTTATCGCTGGGCTTGGGGGAGATAGAAGCATTTCCATTTATTGACCCACCAGAGCAAAAAGCGATTAATGATGGTTATAAATTATTGTTTGAGCTGCAAGCGGTAGAGGAGCAAAAAAAAATCACGCCACTTGGTCGGCTAATGTCAAGTTTCCCGCTCGATCCCCGCTTATCGCGAATGTTAATCGCGGCCAGGGATGAAGCCTGTGTCCATGAAGTCATGGTCATTAGCAGTTTTTTATCGATTCAAGACCCGCGAGAGCGGCCCTTTGAGGCCCGGCAAAAAGCCGACGAAGCGCACAAAATATTTCAGAGTAAAGGCTCAGATTTTCTATCGTGTTTTAACTTATGGAAGTTTTATCAGGAGCAGACTAAAGCACTGTCAAGTACTCGCTTACGCAAGCTTTGTAAGACCAATTTTTTATCCTATCCACGGATGCGTGAATGGAGCGATTTATATAGCCAACTAAATTCAACGGCCAAGACGTTAAAATTTACCATTAACGCCAACGATGCTGGTGACGATAATATCCATCGTGCGTTACTAACAGGGTTGCTGGGATTAATTGGTCTAAAACAGGATAAGCATGAATATCAGGGTGGTCACAATAAACGATTTTATATCATGCCCGGATCGGTGTGTTTTTCTAAACCGCCACACTGGCTCGTCGCCGCAGAAATCATCGAGACCACAAAACTGTACGCACGAATGGTCGCCAGTATTGATAACCAGTGGCTGGAGAGAATAGCGGCGCATTTGCTAAAAAAATCCAGCAGCGATCCCTGGTGGTCAAAAAAACAGGGTAAAGCGATGGTCTATGAAAAGGCTACTTTATATGGTGTCGTCGTCTATGCCGATCGTCAGGTAGCCTACTCGCCCATTAACGCCAGTCATGCCCGGCAAATATTTATTGAGCAGGGACTTATCGGCGGGCAGTTTGATAGCCGTGTGGAATTTCTCGCGAGTAATTTGCAGTTGCTCAAGGCACTGGAAAACATAGAAGATCAACTGCGTAAACGCGGCGTACTGATTGACGAGCAATATTTGTATCAGTTCTATGATCAAAATATTGATAAAAGCATTGTTGATGCAAAAACGTTTCATCAATGGGTCAGGCGTCTTGATAGCGATAGGCTATCAAAATTGACGTTGAGCCAGGATGAAATTATCAAGCAAAAAGAATTGATTCCAGAAAAAGGCGATTACCCTGAATTTTTGCTCGTACAAGATAACAAAATAAAGTTGAGTTATCAGTTTAGGCCTGGGATTGAGCAGGACGGTGTGGTGGCGTTGATTCCAGAAGTATTACTTGCACAGCTTAAATCAAAAGATTTTGAATTTTTGGTGCCAGGGTTACTTGAAGAAAAAATAGTCGCGCTCATTAAAACACTGCCAAAGAAATTAAGAAAAAATTTCGTACCCGTTCCTAATTTTGCTAAAGCCTGTTTAGAGAATCTAGTGCCGGGTTTTGGCGGCTTAATACAACAGTTGTCGGTTCAGTTAAAGCGGATGACCGGTGTTCATATTAATCTAACAGAGTGGGCCCCTGATAAGCTGCCTGATCATTTGCGAATGTATTTCAAGGTTATAAGCCGAGAAGAAAAGTGTATCGCTGAAGGGACGGAGCTACTTAGCTTGCAAAAGCCAGGTCAAAAAGTGCGATCGGCAAAATCCGAAACTGTCTCTAGCGACAAAGCTGACACTACCGATATTATAAGTTGTGGTATAAAAATTATCGCGTCAGTAGCGTGTTGGGATTTTGGAACGCTGGAAAAACAGATTAGCCGTCAGCAAGATGGAATAAATGTTACGGTTTATCCGTCGTTACGTGAAGTAAATGCCACCCATGTCGAGTTGGTAGAGTGTTTTTCAAGAGAAGAGGCAAAATCGCTAAAGGTGGATGGTCTTTGCAGACTATTTCGACTGGTTTGGGAAAAAGATATAAAGTATATCGCAAAAAATATTCCCAAGAAAAACAAACTGGCTTTGCTTTATGCGCCGTTAGGTAATGTTGAAAAATTTACGCAAAACCTGTTGCGATCAATCGTCCGCGTAGCATTTCTTGGCAAGGGTGAGCAGCTTGATACTATTGGTGATAAAGAAAGTTTTGACAAGGCGGCGCAAGAAGGGGTTTCGCGCCTGGTGTCTGTTGCCAATAGCATTAGTGACTTAATATTGGAGGCGCTGGTAATATACCAGACAGTCGTCAATCGCCTGGCCTCAACAGAGCTGAAGGCCTATCAGCAGGCTACTGAAGATATATCACAGCAGTTGCAAATGCTGTTTACAACGGCTTTTCCCAATGATGTTTCCTTTGAGAATCTAGCCAGTTTTCCGCGTTACCTGAGTGCGATTAATAAACGCCTGGATAAAATTAGCAGCGATCCTCGCAAGGATGCCAGCCAGCAAAGTATATTGGATAAATGCAGCGGTTGCCACTGAATCTTTACAGCAGTTGAAGTGGATGTTGCAGGAATTGAGAGTATCGGTTTTTGCACAGGAACTAAAAACGGCCTATCCGATATCGGAAACCCGTATACACAAGCATATCGATAAATTGAAGCAGTTTATACAAGTATCCTGCTAGTGCTAGGGGTCAAGTTTTGTATTATACCTATTTACCATTGTTATCACTACTGTCCCGTTAACGAAAAGTAATAAGGCTCGGAAATCCTGATGCTGTTACAATGGAAGTGCGAACAAACACTGCAAAAACAGGAGATCCAAGCCTTGTCCCACTATAATACCGTATTTTCACAATTACTGGAAACTATTCCGAGACATGAATTCGAGAGCCTGGCAAAACAGTATCATTGTGGTCGTTCTTTCAGAACAGCATCACGATGGTTGCAATTCATGACGCTGGTCATGGCCCAGTTATCGGGTCGGAATAGCCTGCGAAATATTGTTGACAATATCACTGCACGGATTCATCGCCTCTATCATTTAGGCAGTACGAAGCTTTCCCGTTCCAACCTCTCTCGCATCAATGAGAACAAGCCGTATACACTAGTGATATTTCTAATAGGTTTACTTTGTACGGTATACAATGTGCAAGCTAGTGATTTTAAAAAGCTAGGTGATAGCGCTTATACTAAAGGACAGTATGCTCAAGCCGCGAACTATTATCAAAAACAGCTCAAACAAGAACTAAAGAGTGTATGGCCATTTCAAAAAAATATTGCTACTATATATAACAATATTGGTACGTCCTATTACGGTAGTGGCCAATATAATAAAGCGATCAACAATCATCAAAAAGCGTTAAAAATAAGACTTATAAAGCTAGGATCAGATCATCAGCATGTAGCAGAAAGTTATCACAATCTCGCTTCGGCCTATCAAAATACTGACCAAATTAAAAAAGCTATTGAGTATTATAATGAGTCCACCAAAATTTGGTTAAAAATGTATGGTTCAGATTATCCAAGAGTGGCAATGAGTTATAGTAACCTTGGTGTTCTATATGATCAAAAAGCACAATATACAAAATCGTTAGAGTATTCTCGGAAAGCTTTAAAGATCCATATTAAAAATTTTGGGGCTGAAAACCTTGATGTCGCAACGAGTTATCACAATATTGCGGCAACTTTCTCAAATATGGGTCAACAGGACAAAGCGATTTTTTATTATCAGAAAGCGTTAAAAATTAGAAGAAAAAAGCTTAATTTTGGGCATCCTCATATCGCCTCGAACTATGACAGCCTTGCTCTTGCTTACAGCAGAAAAAGGCAATTTGACACTGCGTTTAAGCACCATCAACATGCATTGGGAGTCCGCTTAAAGACATTAGGGCCTGATCATCCATCTGTTGGTATAAGTTATAACAACCTTGGTGGCGTGTTTATGGAAAGAGGTGATCACGAAAGGGCCATCAAGTACTTTAAGAAAGCAGTAAAGATCTGGGAAAAAACATTAGGGCCAAAGCATTCCAAATTGGCAACAGTTTTGTATAACATTAGCTACACGTATCGCGTCAAAAAAGATTATCCTAACGCCCGCCGTTATTCAAACCTGGCTAAGGCGGTCGCCCGTAAATATTTTGGAAAAAATCATCCCGCTATAAAACTTATATTGAAGAACGAAAAATATCTTAAAGATAGGCAATAGATACTATTAGCTGTAGCAGGGTCCTATATTTTTAGAACAACGTAGAGTTGCTGTCGCAGATCCAAGTGAAACGCTGTGAGGAAGCCGGGCTGATACCACCGAACTATTAGCTAATTGACGCACCAAATTCGGGTAATCAATTCAATGCTTAAGTTATTTTATTGGTGTCCCCATAGATTTTCCAGTTGAGCAACAAGTTGTCTATCTCACCGTTAGTCCTGAAAACAAGGACGATGGGGACGCCGAGTGCGCCGAGCAAAATCGGCAAGAGATTGGAGGTGAAAATCTTCTGCCGGGTAAGGGCTAGCACCCCGCCGGGGCCTTGAGTCATGGGCGATTAGTCGTAAGAGTAATGGTTAAAGACCATGGGTCAAGTCTTGTATTATACCTATTTACCATTGTTATATTAAAAATATGTAAAACTAACCAAAAACATCATGTGGTAATTTATTCACGTTCGTAGCTGCTTAATTGGTATAATGCAAGACTTGCCCCCCCGAAGTTGAGGAACTTAAGGAACGAATGATCGCCAAACAGATTTTACATATATTCATTTCCGCTTTAGTGCTGCTGTTGGCCGGGTGTTCGTCCGAACCAGACTGGGTGTTGATGAAAAAAAATAAAGTTGGTCAATACTATGTTGATTA
>QILK01000250.1 GCA_003233345.1 Gammaproteobacteria bacterium
CGTGCCATCGCCAGGGATTGGTCTGATTCTTCTTTAACATTTTCTTTATTGGCAGTTTGATAAAAACTCGGCCATCCTGAACCAGAATCGTACTTATGGTCGGAACTAAACAACTCAACTGCACAGCAAGCGCAGGTAAAAACGCCCTCTTCTTTAAAATCATTATATTGACCGGAAAATGGCTGCTCGGTGCCTTTGCAACGACAAACTTGATACTGCTCATCAGATAATTCCTGCCGCCACTGCGCGTCAGTTTTACTTTTATTTTCTTCGTCCATACCCGCCTGCCTGTGACAAAACTGTCAGTTGCATCCAATACACTCTGCCCAGTTAATTTTATCTATCCGTAGCCCGGACTTCGCGCAGCGAACGCCGGGAGAACGAACTTCCTGTTTTTCCTTGTCTTAGTCAGCTGTCGACTACCTTGCGCATACGCCTGTTTTAATTGAATTTCGAATCCTATTCATTTTTCCCGGCGTTCGCTTCGCGAAGTCCGGGCTACATTCCTAATAACCGCCTTTACGTCGACTTTCTGGAATACCGCCAATACGTCCAGCTTGTTTACTTGGATTACCCGGAAACAAGTCATATAAATCCTTCGAAGTTATTTTTTTACCCCATTTGGCAGAAAGATCTTTTAACATTGCTCTATTATTGGGCTGGTTGCCACCATTATTAACGAACTCGTCACGCAAATACCTAACAACATCCCAGTGCTTCTCTGTTAATTCGATGCTTTCAGATTTGGCAATGACTTTGGCGACATCATCATTCCAGTCTTCTACATTGGCTAGAAATCCAGTTTCTGTTGTCTCAATGGTTTCGCCGTTTACTTCAATTGACATATGCACACTCCTTCTATCTTATTCTCTTAATTTTCTGTTAGAACCGGGGCAATACCTTTATGCGGCAAGACCAGGCCACACCCCAATAAGCGATCCGTTCCGAGACCATTTTGTTGCAACAGAACCGATTCTTCTTTACTCAATTCTGCCAACATCAAGGTCCGGGTATATAATAGTCTACCCGGGATTTTAAAATAATTTCGGCGCCCGCACAGCATTTTTTTTACTGAAATCCCTTTTTCTTTAAGTTCTTGTACTTGCCGTTGTAAAAATAGCGTTTCTGATTCCCGCTCTTCGGTGACCACATGTCTGGCAAATAGGGTGGTTGAATCGCTAAGCAATTTGATCTGACCGGCACCCACTTTAAGAAAATGTCCATTAATATCAAGCGTTTTTCCGGTTAACCGCTGACTATCCTTTACCCGATGTTTAGGAATCCGAATATGCATTTTGGTGCGTTTCGACAGTTGTAGTAATTCGGTTTCATTATTTTCGGGACGCATCCAGCCATTGCCGGAGGCGGCAACAAAAATACAATGGATACCGGCTTGGGGTTCCTCTTTCATCCACGGCAGCTGTGCTGAAATTTGTTCAGCCAACGCGTGTGCGTGATCCAGCGTTAGCATTTTGCATTCGATCCGAAAGGCGATATCAACGACGTCATCTGGTACTTGATACTGATCCGAATTATTTTCTAGCCAAACCATAATATTTTGTTAATTCACCGGTTGTAGTTGCTGCAATTCAGCCTGATCAAACCACCAGTCTTCCTGTACCAGCACATCAATAACATTTCTTAAGCGAACCAGAATTTTATCAACTTCATTGAGTTCCATTTTTTTTAACCAGAACTCAAACTGATCCTGAGTATCGATTTGACTGTGTCGCCGGGCGACGGTGCCCAGTAATTGATTGGAAAAGAATAACAAATTATCCCGCGCCGCTTCGCTTGCACGTAAACCGACGATATAGAGCGCCACCGCAGCTGCCACCGCCGCCCCATCAGCATCATCCGGTGTATCTTCAACAATATGTTGCAACATGGTGAGCGTCAATTCCGGATCGACCGGGAAACTAACCGATAACCAGACTCCCTGCCCCAGTGCCGGTAACGCGTCTTTTTCCGCCGTCTGAAACATGACGTCACAACATTCGACCGCTTGATCCCAGGCATGGTTTTCAAGAAAAACATCAAACACTTTACGAGCGATATCCCAACTTTCGCGGTTTTGCTCCAGTCCCAGTTTGATTCTAGAGATTTGCAGTAAGGTACTGGCTTCACCGAGTTTATCGTCACTTTCAACCACTTCTTTTAACCGGTCTTCGAGGGCAAACAACTGTGACTCCAGCGTCGCTGTCGATACTTTAAAGGCATCATCTTCGTCAGCACCAATAATGGCATCGACAGGATTAAAATGTATCTTGTTAGGTTTGTTCTCATTCATCGGCTTACATCACCACTAAAAGCTGCTTCTAATTTATCTTCCCAATTCTCCGGCGTATCACGATAAGGCGGTTTGAAATCGACGCGAAAAAACGCTCGCCCTCGCGGGCTTTCAGTTTAACGGCTTCGGCTAATTCGTCAAAACTTTCCATTTCCATGTTTTGTAACATCAATTCGCTTACTGCCCGGACAATGCACGTATATAATCTGGATTCAAATCTCTCAACAAATATAGAGTATATCAAAATCCATAAGCTTATTCTTAACTCCCAATTGTGCCGGACTTTGATAATAAAGCACCATATCCCTAATGGTATGATCTGGGCTATTGTAATAACCATCGGTATGCGAGCTTAATCCCTTACTAGAATAGGGTGCATAAGCGTTGTGTAATCGGCTGCTTTTACCGTCACTAATCTTCGAGATGCTTTCCTCGTCTGAACATAAATCGGGTTAACCTCCTTATCGTAATATTTTTGCAAATCCGCGCAGCATTAGTATTCGGAATAGCGCATGAAACCTTTAAAATATCCACCCATTGAACTAAAACCTACAGTTATTTTGAAATATGTGAAGTCTATTATTTCTGTATTGCAATACAACATGGTTTTTATAGTAGTATAATTGGCTAACCTCTAATCGTGAAGGATCATTATCATGGGACCAACAGTACAAAAAACCACAAAATTATTCGCGTTTTCTTTGATATATTTATCAATAATATTTATACCCAAGGTTTCTTTTGCATCATCTGTCGCGATCTCAACCGAGATTGCTGTCAAGAATGCAGAGAGAAAAGCTAATGCCCTGAAAGCTGAAGCCAACGCGTTAAAAGCGGAAGCGGAAGTAAAAAAGGCAGAATTAAAAGCCTTGCAGATCCAATTGGCCGTAAACAAAATGACTGGTATAAAGTCAGAAGAAGAAAAAGCATCCAAAGCGAAGAAAGAAAAAATTGCGGCGGAAAAAGCGGCTAAAGTAAAAGCTAAAAAATTAGCCGAGGAGAAGGCTAAGAAAGAATCTGAAAAAGTTAAAGCCAAGAAGGTGGTACGAAAAAAAGCGATAAAAGAAAAAGCAAGTCCAAAAAAATCAAAAACCAGATCAACTTCGAATGCAACAGCTGAAACAATATATACATCTGATATGGTCAAGCAAGTTCTAATCGTTCCAGGCCTTCGGCTTGACAGACAAAAAACCTTACCAGGCTCTGCGCGTAACAAGCCTAAAATATTAAAGGAAAGTAAAAGTACTAGATAAATGCTGTCGCCGATCCTAAGGTTTGATCAAATCTTGTTGATCGGCGATGAAGGAGCCAAATTATTCTGGTTCTAATACGATATCAAAACGGATCAGTTTTTGGCGTTTACCACCAATCCATTGGGGTTCGATAGTATTGTAGCCTTTTGCGGTGACAATAAAATGTATGTGAGCCGGATTTAAATTTGGCCATTCTGTTTTAAACCTGTACAAGCCTTTTTTATTTGTAAGTTAATAGACATAAAAGCGGTCTTGGTAAGATCCATTTTCGCCAATGTGCGATTTTAGCGCTCGGAACGGGTTTGCAAGTTTGCGGTATTACGTGACCGGTTTGTAGTGGGTGCCTGTTGTGCGGTGAGGGGTTACTTTACAACTCTTGGGCCAGGAAGTGCCGGTAGAAACAAAAGTATTAGCGTTAAAAATCTTTGGGAACAGCCTGAAATTTAAAGTCCAATCTCGGGCCGAACGCAGTCATCATTCACATAAACTTCCGGGGTGTCCCATGGAATTTTCATCAGAATCAAAACACTTCACGATATGGTTCCAGAATCGAGGGTGAACAACCGCACGAACTCGGACTGGCAATGCCGTTGCACCTTATTGTCAGCCAGTTATATAGAAAAAAATACAGGACATATATGGATGCCCAGCAAAGCCAGCAGCCTGTAAAAAGCTAGGACATGCTTTTCAAATAACCAACATAACTGAATGGGGGCACTGATAGCTTAATAACTTAAGCTCCTATTAAACTGAAATTTTGCATAAATTAGTAAATTACACTCCCCCTGTATTCTTAATATTTTTTAATATAATCAGCATTATAAGTCAATATATGTCATGTTTATATCATAAAATACTTGACAACATATGCTTCACGGTCTATATTTTCCACCAAGAGGTAGGTTATGAATATTTCGACAGCCATAAAGCAGCGGATTAAACAGTTTGAGCCTGGCCAAGTATTTGGTTATGAGGATATACCTGTGTATCAGGATGCGCCCTCAGCGGCGGTAAAGGCAATGAGTCGCTTGTTAAAAGAAGGCAAAATTAAACGTTTGAGCAAAGGCCGTTTCTACAAGCCCAAACAGGGCATTTTGGGAGAACTAAAGCCATCCGATTCGGAGCTTTTGAAAACGGTCTTATATAAGAATGGTCAGTTAAGAGGGTATATAACGGGTACGGCTTTATATAATCAGTTTGGGTTAACCA
>QILK01000246.1 GCA_003233345.1 Gammaproteobacteria bacterium
TGCTCAAACACAAGGGATTCCAAACAGTCTTACTCAAAGGCGCAATGCGTGCCAAGGAACGTAAAGCAGCTAACCAACAACTTGCTACGGCGTTGAAATAAATAATTGTCCATACTGCGGTGAAAAACTCAGCCATACGGCTTTGGAAACAATTGAGTTTACTCACTTTGATTTTAGTAACTGGTCAGTTGTTATTTCCTGAATACCCTTTGACGTCCACAGGTGAATAGTTACAAAAGGGGGACGTTACGACAAATATTTCTTTTCAATCCACTCGCTGATGTGTGTATAAAACGCGGTCGGCTACAGGTGTTTTATCATAAAGTCTGCTCTGGACACTGAGTATGCATGCGTATACTTGCCAGTGAGTACCTGGACAGGTGTTGTCTACTATTATGTGTAACCGCTTTATTTTAAGCGGAACAAATATATATAAGATATTGTTTTAAGGAGATATTAACAGTGAATTATTACAAACACACCCTTGATTATTATACGCTAATAGCGTATAGTGGATTTTTTATTTTTTGAGACTAGGCTCTTTACAAAAATATTTTCAGATTATTTGGACGATAATGAATATCGCGCTCTACAGAATACTTTATTAGAAAACCCTGAAATTGGTGAAGTAATGCCAGGTACAGGGGGATTCCGTAAGATGCGCTGGAAAGATCCAAAGCGCGGGAAAGGAAAACGCGGTGGTTTGAGAATTATATATTATGTTTTGGAAAGCGATTGTCTAATTTGGTTTTTTATGCTTTATGACAAAGACGAAATGACAGATTTATCTGGGGATCAAAAGAAAGCTTTAAAACTAGCGATTCAAAAAGAGCTTAAAGATAGGAGATAAAATTATGAAAAAGAAACGTAATATGTTCAATGAACTCATGCAGGGTGTGGAGGATATGCGTCTGCATAGAGAAGGAAAGATAACGCTCCGAACGCACCAAGTCGATGAGCTACCACCCTTAAATATTGATGCGAAAACGATACAAAAAATTCGAGAAAATTTAAACCTTTCTCAAGAGGTTTTTGCCCGTTATTTACGTATTTCCGCAAATACTCTTAGAAATTGGGAGCAAAGCCGTACAAAACCTAATGCGCAAGCTGCGGCTTTGATTTTAATGGTCGGTAAACATCCAGACACAATCGATCGGCTTCAGTCGCTTGATAACGAAGCAGCATAAACAGCGTCAGTCCGTTTCGTTATCTGGCATCCAGTGATCGGAATCCCAGATCAAGAAAACCGCTTGTTCTGGGATTAATTGATAAGAATAAATGACTACTTTTACACACAATTAGTCAAATGTTAATACAACTAAAAGTCCTAACAAAAAACCTTTGTACGTTAACCGGATATTGACATTTTCCGGGATATCTTATCCTAAAAACTTCGGGTTCGCCTAGCCCTAAAAATATAACCTCTGCACAAGTTGAGTCCTTAACATTTAATTATTGCTATATCGTATGCAGAGTGTTCGGGGGGCGTTAACTTCTTTGCAGAACCTATTGCTTTTAAGCTTTTTTGAATGAATTTTGTGAGGAATCCCTTTGACACTCATTAGTCTGCAGCGAATCAATATACTTAGCAAGTGAAGCTGTTGAAACTGGAATTCGAAAAAAATAAAATGCTTTAAAGATTTTACTTTAAATAAATCGCTTTAAAATGGCGTTTTCGATATTTTATAAACACCAATCCAAGGCGGGGAGGGTACTAGCTATATTTTTCTTGTTTGCTAGTTTATATATTGCGACAGCTGCTCCGATTACGATTAATACTCAGGGAAAAGGGGTGTCGCCGTGTTTCCGTACTCCAAGATAGACGTGGCTAGTCTACGTCTAAGGGGTCGGATCTTGAATTAAATCTTGTCACTACATTCAAGACCTGACACCTTTAATGGAATCATTGGCTATACGGCTTTTATTAGGGAATAAAACTAGTGGGTGTAAATATTTAAAAAAGGCGTGCTCACTAGAAATATGTACGAACTTTCAATCTGGACAGTGGGTTATTTTAACGATAATCTGTACTCAATATCTTTCTTGAAAAAGTTTATATTCTTATCGGATAGTTGATAACTTCTAAATACTTTTCTCCATTTGACAATACTGGCTAGAACCTCACTTAGAGTGGTGTGCGCCTTTTTGTCGGAAAGGGAAAAAGGACCTTTGCCTAAAGCGATTAGCGCTTCATGAGTGGGTGGCCAACCGTTTCCATTAAAAGCAGTCGCGTGTTCTGGATTAGCATTATAGTTAGGTAATAAATCATATGCGGGTGTTAGTGTCCAGCCATTGTCACTATGCATCATAGATACATTTTTTTCATGATCGTCGGTATTGCCAATTAAGGCATTAAAGACCATGTGTCTAAACATGTGCTCCAAGTCGTCTTTCGGGTAATTCGAGTATTCTCGAATAATCTCTGCCATATCAGAATAGCGGTAAAAATTTAGATCGTTTAATAACGTACTCATACTCAGAAGATGATTTCTGCCACCCTGAGGGTTGATATCAAATCGTTCGATTAGCAGCACTTCAAAGCGTCCACAGGTTTCGACACGATGTTCTGGGATATTGAGACCCGCATCAACGGCTAGATCAAGTGTGGCACATTCTAGTCGTACCATCGGCAGCTGATCATTCATACTCGGAAATTTCGCCAGCCAATATTGATTAGCATCATTTATCAATGCTTTAGGACGCGCACCACCTGGACTACTTCCAGCACCGAATAGTAGCGCTAGATCTTGATCATTACTCTGTAGTCCTTGCTCTAGTTCATTAGCAACCTGAACCAATCTTTCTAGTTCAGTAATTTTTGCGGGACGATTTGCGTTTGCAGATCCTTTCGGTTGATAGGAGAGGGCGCCGATACCGTCTCTTTGCAGGTAGGGCAACAGGCTTGCCAGCCGATAGCGACTCACCGTGATATTATGTCTTTTACTTAAAAGTTTACGACCCCATTGATCCGGTAGTGAGTCTTCAAATACGCCGCTGATATCTTCAATTTTACCTTCACAAATAAATTCATCATTTGTTAGCGGTAACTGATTCGGGGCTAGCGCAAATGCCTTGGGATGTGATAAATAATCTGATGTATAACGAAACACACTACCAGGCTCCGTTCGTGACCGCTTATCTGGATCTGGATAAGCGATTTCTCCACAATGGGCTGTCTCACCATTGGGGAATGTTATCCAGACATCAATAAAGTTCACTGATTTTTCCTTTTAACACGTTTTTGTGGTTTTTTATTTTGCGTGTTTTTATCAGCAAAGTAAGATGATGGTGCATCAAGAAGTACGTTAAGTTTGTCTAAATCAGACAATAATCGAAGCGCGCGGATCCAGTAACCGATTTTTACCGTTTCTTTTCCTTGAGTCATTTTTTGATAAGTGACTGTCGTGACGCCAATTCTAGCGGCAAGCTGGGTTTGCGTTTCATTACGCTTTAAACGAGCCTGTTCAAGCCTGTTTCCAAGCGCTTCAAGGGCAGTCTTTTCTTCACTATTAATATAAAACATAATTAGCATTGATCACTATAAATTAATATAACATATATTAT
>QILK01000095.1 GCA_003233345.1 Gammaproteobacteria bacterium
AAGTGGCGGTTTTTTGTGTAAAATGGAGCTTGCGACATACACAAAAAAACGCCGCTTTGGACTGTCCGCTGGAGCTACTTGTTATGTGTTTTTTCAGCTTCATACTTATTCAAAAGCACACCATTATCGTATTTTATACTTGACAGTAAATTAAAGTTTTCAGATTTTTTACTACTCGAAAAAAGCTTTTTACCAGAGCCAAAAATAACAGGGTTTACTTTAAGAGTTAATTTTTCAATTAGATTGTTTTCAAATAATGATCCTGCTAATTTACTGCCACCGCAAAGCCAAATATCTCCACCTTCGCTATTTTTTAAATCTTTGACATATTCAATTGTATTTGATTTAACTAATTTTACTGCCTCAGATTGATTGAAATCTAAAGATTTAGAAAAAACATAATGCTTTAAATTTGGATAGGCTGGTTGACCTGCCTTTAACCCAAACTGAAAACCAAATTCGTATGTTTTTCTACCCATTAGGACTGAATCATAGCTATCCAATGATTTAATAAAATCATCTGCATGTTCACCTTCCATTAAAAATCCATCAATACCTCCATCTTCATGGCATATATAACCATCTAATGTAATAGCGATGTGGTAGTTAATACTTCTCAATTTAATCTCCTTGATTTCTGTGCCTGCGACACATAACGTTTGAGTTTACTGGCGCGCGTGATGGTGCTTTCCGCGAAATCGCGCCCCAGGCTTAAACGCGTCCAGTGGAACGACTGGTTATGCGGTGGTGTATCTATTGCTACCCGAAAGCCACGGATACTGGGCTAAAAGCTGCCCTGATGTTTCTGGTTACGGCTCTGCTTGAGCGTTTTGTTATGAGAATATTAATTGTCACCTGCATAACGCAAACGAAACATTAAATTACTTATACCTTTAGCTCCGAATACTAGAAAAAGAGCTAAACATATCTCGAAGACCAATGAAATAATTTGTGCTTTTTGCTCTTTTGCAAAGTCTGACGTTATTAAAGATTCAGGAAGGGTGAAATATAGTTGCGCAGCATATAATAAGCTAGATATTGAGCCGATAAAAACATATAAACCCAGTAGAACAAAAACCAACTGATAAAGTGGCTTTGATATATCTACGTTTGACGCGGCCTGTACTGGCAATTCCTCTGGGACGATTTTTGTAGCAATTGGGATTGAATACTTCCATATATAAATACCAAACGATAGAAACAGAACTATTAGCACTAGTGCAATAGGCCAACCCTGGTTTTCACCAGAAATAGTAGACAATGAGATGGCTCGACTTATCTCTCTAAGCACATAGAAAAATATAAGCAGAGCTATGAATCGAAGCCCAATAGCAGTAATTGCAACCATATTCACTATTCTAGTTCCTCATAACGATTTAAATAACTGGCACGCGATTCTTTGCGCGTCCAGCGTGTGAAACACGCGAAGTTTATTTGCTTGTTATACCCTCAATCATGACGCTGATAGTACCCCAAGCGATCTTTGTTAAACAGAAAAAACAAAAATAAAGCATAGCCAAGTAAACTAAATAAAAAGACAATAAACATCCAATAATTTGGCATTTTCTCAGGCACTGATCTATATGCATGATAAAGGGGGCCAAAAAATATCAGTAGTACTATAACAATAGTTAATGTGATATCTAAATTTCCAGAGTCTATCAATATAAATAAAGATACTGTAAGTATTACGGAAGTGATAAGTATAAATATTTTCTTCATTGGCTCTCAAGTACTAAAAAAGGATAACGATTTAAATAACTGGCGCGCGGCTCTTTACGCGTCCAGCGCGTGAAACACGCGAAGTTAATTTGCTTGTTATGCCGGTTGCACTGTTCAGTAATCCAGGTCATATTTTAACTCAACCTCTTGGATGATATCGTATATACAATCCAAATCTTGCTGTAGCTTTTTATCGTTGCAATGGTTTGAGGTAGCTGCCACATGACCATTGAGATCTTCTAGGTCATGTAACGTAAATTGCACCTTTCTTTTTGCTCCTACGAGCTCTGATATTCTGAGTGCATTCAGGAGATCATCTTCAGCAAATGTATGCTCAATGATTAAGTTAATTTGCTTCTGGGATAGAAGCACACTGACTTTGTCATTTTGGCCAATAACCTTTTTCATCTATATGTAACCATCAGGGCATAACGCCTAAATCAGCGTGCGGCTAAAAGAGGCAGGACTTTTGCGGTAGCAAAAGGCAGGACGCTTTTAGCCGTCCGCTGGATTTTTTTGTTATGCATTTAGTCACCACCGCATATAAAATGATTAACTACCACACTCTTAGACTTTAGGTTAAAGCTAAAACTGGCTCTAGCTCCTAATGTAATTATTGACTCATCAAGCCATTGTGGAGGAGAGGCACATGATAGGTATTCATGTGTTTTCTCAATTTTGCATCCCAGTTTTAGTACAAATAGCATTTTATCAGCACATTGCTTGTCTATGTGAATAGCTTTTCTTATACAGCCTAAACCTTCTTCGTCTGGGCCGAACCCACACTTAGTAACTTTGGTTTCAAACTTAGATATTTGATCCCAATTTTTAGACTGCAAAGATTGAACAAAATCACTAAACCCCCATCTGAGCTCGTCTTTATGTTTTTCCAGACCTTCTGTCGCATTTGCTAAAATAGGCAGCAATAATAAAGTAATTATCAGTTTAACCATAATCTTTCTTGATGCATAACGACTCAGTTAAGTGACGCGGTGCAACTGCGTCCATTGTGACAGCTTGCTGGCGTAACTTGCTTTAACATATTTGTTAGACATCAGATTCTTTTTTTGCTTTGAATATTTTTAAGATGCCAAAAGCACCAAATAACAAAAACGCGACGCCAAGAACAGTTAAAAATATTGTGTCCTCATAAATACCATATACAGCAAATATTGCACCAAGAACTAAATTAAATAACTCTCCAGCACCTATACTTGCTGATGCCGTATTTACTAATAGCTCACTAGATTCCTGCATTTTTATGGAATTTGAAACAAGATTATCCAACTCAATTGCTTGATCTTCACACCTTTGTTTACATGCTATCCCATTATTAACTTCAGAAGCACATTGTTTGCAGACCCCTCGCTGGCATGACTTACAAATGCCACATGCTTGGGAACCTTGGTGATAAAAACATTCCATAGTTGCTTCCTTTTTAATCCAGCATAACGACCTGCGTAAGGGGTGCAATAAATGGGCGCTTTTTTTGCTCTGCAAAAAACGTGACGATTTATGGAGTCCCTCTTAACGCGATTGTTAGATTGCGTCAGACGTATTTGGCGAAACGCTCTTTGCCGAAACGCGAGTGTAGGCCAGTGTCTGAAAATGCTATTGTTGATTAATGTCGCCATGCTTCCTTTTTAGCTGGTTTACGAGTTTCTTTCAAAGAACAAAGAATCTGAATTTAAAATAAGTGACTTTTAGTCTTTTTAAATGACTTGTTAGTTGTTGATTACACGGAGCTTATTTCTTATTTTTTGTAAAATGATTAACACTAACTAAACCAATATAAAATAATACCCCAAAAACACCAAGATCAATTAATAATTTTTG
>QILK01000085.1 GCA_003233345.1 Gammaproteobacteria bacterium
TTCCATAACCTTCCGGGGTTAAAAAATCGAGCTGTCCACCTTGCTTTCCTACCAGAACGTTGGAACCCGCAATATTTACTCCGCCTCCGAGGTCAAAACTTATAAATGGAATTTTACCGGAGCCTTGTCTTGCTGTGCCGCAATTGTCTTTCAATATATTTAAATCAACGGGAAGTGCAGCCTGGGCGGGTCTGGGGTTAGCAAACATAGAAAATACAGACGAGCCAATAGCCAAACCTAAACCTCGAGTCACACCCTGAGCCAAAAAATCTCTACGCGTCACTGGCTTTTTATCATTCACATCGTCACATCGCCTAACGGTGTATCGGGATGACGTGTGTTTTTTCCGTTTTTGTTTTATTTTTTATCCATAAATGACAACCTCGTGTTATTGGCTAAATTTTTCGGCATTATAATACTCAGCATCGCAGCACATGCCACTTTAAGAACTACATCTGTGTAATCTACCGCACAACTTTCACCAACTATTCAGACACTTCAGTTCCAAAATGTCAAGAAATAAAGAATCCACCCTCTGAGGCAATAGCATTAACTGGTTATGGGCTTAATGGTAGGAGTTCAGGTTATCCAATTCAGGGCAATCTGACTTAGCAAAGAGTCGCATAGAACGAAGCGCATGGTGTTACGAATAAGCTATGGAAAGGTATTGATAGCGGGCAAATTATGGAGTTACGGCGATGAATAATTGTCAGCTTGTAGCTGGAAAACGGGGACAGTCACATTAAATAATATGGCTGTCCCTGACTTTGCTAACATCTAGTGAACATGGCGCCTTACGTCGTGACGAACCGTATCATGGTGATTCGCCAGCTCCTGCAAGCGATCAAAATCACAATTCAAACCGAGTTTTAATGTGGCCAGCGGAAAACGGGGACAGTCACAATAAATAACATAGCTATCCCTGACTTTCCCCACGCAGGAACATGGGGACGAGAAACTAATTTCTTTCTGGCTCTGATCATACAAAGAAGGTTACATAAATTATCAATTTAAATTTGTCGAAAAATGCTGATGTTGATGTAGGATATTTCCTACTTATCATTACTGAATCATGACTTTATTGGCAAAATAGTCTTAAGCGCTGACGCAGATACAAAGCGTGTGTCTGTGTCAGCGTTTTATCCAGCTATGCGGGAATCAAGTTAGCTGGGGGGGAAAAACCGGCAAACTCTAACGTATCCGTGTAATCTCCACCCAGATTCGACCTCTCTCTGTAGAAATAGGCAGAACGTCCTAATTCCGTCTTTTTGTAATAAGCTGTATTGTTGACGTAACCAATCAAACGATCTTCCCAGATAGGAGTGTAAGTATTCATTATAATAATATCCTTTTTATCAGCCTTAAACTATAAATACAGGCCGGTTTTCTGAGTTACGTTCTGTGCAGTCCCAATATTCAACAGCAACTGACACCCAACGTTTGTTTTTAACTTTCCCGACCCTCACAATCAGAATAAAGAATCAGGCATGCCCTGTCGTCGTAATACGTCACCCATTAAATGTGAATATTACCCTGTAACATAGGATTAGAAAGAAAGGCTATCCGAAAATAGCGGTATTGTGTAGCCTTACAGATGCAAGGTTAACTGAGCAAGAAAAAAGCGGTCGGGTATAAAACGTGGCTGTACAAATTCGGAAACCCATGGATTGATATCATAATAATTAAACTTTTTATTCAGCAGGTTGCGCACAGTAAAGCTAAGACTACCCCGCCTCTTGGGCAAACGATAACCGAGCGTTGTATCCGTAAGCAAAAAAGTATCGCTGTCGTTAGCAAAACCTGTCCTGTCAACATCTTGTTTGACATAGCGAGTAGCGAGCTTACCAAAAAAACCTTGAGCCGAAAAATAACGCAGCGACAGCGGCAATATATGAGTTTCACTTTTCGTTAAATCTACGCCCTCAGGGCTGAAGAATTTTTCATATTGATATTCAGCATTAATCGCAATATGTTTCGTTGGCGTCCAATACAAATAGGCACGATGAAAATTTTCGTTGCGATCCCGATATTGGGTATTAACAAAATTTTCATCCGGCGACGGCACAATAGGAATCTCCAAATCGCGCCGCGTATACTCCAATCCGACATTGATTCTGCTCGTCAAGGAAAAATCAAGACCAAGACCATAACGGGTCGCTGTAGTCGCATTAAAATCATCGAAAAACTGATTGAATCCGGCAATATGCGTCGGCTCTATCGTTTGATTGGCCACCAAGGCACGCTTCAAGGTTCTAAATACAGCCGCACGCAGGTGTAGTTTGTCATTGAGCTGCCATTGCACGCCCAGCTTGGGATTGAACCTGCTCTTTCTATATTGGTCAACAATTTCGTAATCATCATAGCTCAAGCCTACGGTCCAGACCGCTTTGGTCGGTGCGGTTATATTAATGTAAGTGTAGGCGCTATTATATTGTCGTGTGGCATCAGTCTCGACGAGGCATGTAATTCCAAATGCCTCCAATAATATGTCGTTCAAGCACAGAGCGCCGTGATCCCTCGTTATACGTGTTCTAACATCCACATCATAACGACCGGCGCCCATCATAAGGTTATATTGTTGAGACTGGAAAAGGTATTGCAATTCGCTCTGATACCCTTGCCACCTGTCCGATGTTATTTTATCTACTATCGGTATACCTTTTGTTTTCTCCTCCCGCCCTTCATCCCGCTCAACATCCGTCACATTCGCAATAATCCGTGACCGCGGTGATATCACAAACTGTCCCCCAACACGAATATCTTTTTGCTCGATATCAGTACGAACAAAAGGATTAAAAATTTCCGGATCAAACTTAAACGCCAAATCACCACGTTGGGTGTCCCGACGGCGGTATTCTACCTGAAGATTCAATTTCGGCGTTGCGGCAAAGTGCACAAAAGCATTATATAAAGTATTTTTATCATCATTGTTTTCACGAAAGCCGTCCGTTTTTGAGTAGAAGCGACCCAAGCTAAAAGATAAGCGATTGTAAATGCCCGATGCGGTCAATTCGCCACCTAGGGTGTCGTTGCTACCGGCAACGCCTGACGCCAGCAGCTTGACTTGGTTGCGCTCAAACAACGGTGTGTATTCGTTCAGCGTTGCATTGGCGAGGCTCGTACCGGGGTCAAGATTAGTCGCACTCAGGCGAGGCTGAACCGGGTTGATATTAATCGGCTGTAGTAGTTGCGCCTGGAGTAATTCACTGACCCGGGCAATTTCGTGACGCGGACGAGTGCTGTAGCTGTCCGCCAGAAAACGATGTGCAGAATAATTAGACGGGTTAATCGCCAACGATTTCCAACCTTCAACCAGTGCGGCTTGTTCCATGCCCAGGTCACTATAGACGCGAGATAAACTCACGCCTCGCGCGGCTCTGTCCTGGTCTAATAATAATCGTGAGCGATAGACGGCTCGTTGATCGTTCAAGGCGATGGATTGCTGTAAATCCGCTAATGCCGCCACGGGGCGATTGTTTGCTTGCTGCATGATTGCGCTGTAAAAATAAGGCGTGGGATCGTTGGGATCCAGTTCTTTGGCCATGGCAAATTGTGTGGCATCCAGTGGGCCGCGCTTTTCCTCATAATAGGCCTTCCCCATATAACTGCGGATCAACGCGTTGGTTGGTGCCAGACTGGCGGCAATTTCAATTTGATGGCGACCGGAGGCCAGCTCACCACGCCGTATCATCGCCAGGCCCAAACCCAGCCGGGGTTGCGGATCGACCTGATCGAGACGGATCGCTTG
>QILK01000010.1 GCA_003233345.1 Gammaproteobacteria bacterium
CAATTCGGCGAGTTACAGAAATAGAATTTAGAAATAAGAATCTATTTTGATGGTCAATACGTTGTAAAATAGACTTGACCCGTTTTCGTTTTTTTCTGCATGCGAGGGGAAAATTAGGGGAAACGTGTCATATTAGGATGAAGTGATACACTATGCGTCCAACAGCTTCTAAATATAGCCACAAAGGAACGAGCAATGGGATTTATTAAAAAAAATAAGGAAATACTAATACCGATAGTATCATCAATTATCGCTTTAACTGGAGCAGTTTTCACTGCTTGGTATATTGGTTCAAAAGCATTTGATGCGAGCATAATTGTTGCAGAAAAAAGCAATATGGCAAATTTAGAGGCAGCCCGATTAAATAATATTGCATTGCTTAAATCCACAAATGAATCGAACAAAAGCCTTCTTGACTCGACTCACCTCATGATCAGAAATAACACAAAGCTAAATCAGCAAATTCTAACTAGCACCTTAAGCCAGATAAAACTCAAAAATGAACTGGACGCTCAACTTGCCGCTGATAATTCAAGCGCTGTATTTCATAGGAAAAAAAGAAATTCTGTAATGTTTCTGAATTCTTATATTGGTACTCTTACTAATATTTTTGAAAGTCAGCTTGCGGTGATAAATAAACTTAGGTCTACTGAATTAATAAAAGAAACTGGTTCATTGGCCAATAAAGCTCTTATGTCAGAAGCTGATATGGGTATTTTAGAGGCTATCCATTGGCTTATACCAGTTATTGAAATGGACACTATTTACCCACATACAAAATACATTACCACCGATAACGCTATGAAGATTGTTACATTTTTTCTACTAACAAAAATGATTTCTGATGTCTTAGAAAAGGACATCAATGATATTGAAAACAATTTCCCATTTGATAATATCATAGAAAGTTTGACCTCCATTCCATTCGATAGAGACGAAGCAGAAAGACGTATTCTTATAAAACGTCAAGCTACCCAGTTAAAAATTAATCAGTTAGCCTCAATGTTTAATGGCCTGGTTCAATTGGGAACAATAACCTCGATTGAATTAAATAAGTACTTAGGAAGAAACAATAATGAATTACAAAAAAAACTGAAGCGGTTTTCTAATGATGATTATAATTATGTAGATGACTACAAAAAAATGATGAACTCACTACAAAAGGAAATGGAAAAGATTCTACCTCACAAGTAGCACCAAATTCACAAGGTGGTGTACTCCTTTAATAAGTCATTGCAGCTGAAGGTTGTTGTGTAACCGGATACTCATCCCATGTACGCCCATCAAGTATACGTCCGGTTATCTTCTTTCGCACACCGCCCCACTGCTTGAAGAAAAACGGCACCCCCATGCCGATACACTTGTCGCGTATTATCCTGACCCATTCTGGATCCATCGGGCGTGAATGGGGGCCAGATTCACCACCGACAATAACCCAGTCAATGCCAGATAAGGGGACATTCTTGATCTGCCTGATCAACGGTTCAAGAGAAAGAAAGCGAACCGCTGCAGGTACTTTTTGTAGATCATTTATACGTGACTTGTAATCATCGTTTTCAATACTCACACCCATCCATACATTATCTGGCCAGGGTAATTCACGCGAGAGTGCAAGTAGACGATCAGAGCGTTTAGTTAAAACTTGGAATGTATGCCAGGCAGCTTTTTCCATTACATCGAATACTACTTTGATGTACTCATCAGATATGTCTTCATGAAAAAGATCACTCATCGAGTTGACAAACACACGCCGTGAGCGAGTCCATTCCAGTGGTTGGTGCAGCACATCAGGTTGTAGCGTGACATCGAAACCATTCCGATATCTGTGGACACCCATTGCCTTTAATCGGTTTGCCATTCTTACGGCATAGCAGTTCTTGCAGCCTGGACTAATTTTCGTGCAGCCTGTAACCGGATTCCACGTTGCATCTGTCCATTCAATTTTTGATTTGTCACCCATGTTTAATCAGAATCCTAAATCTTGTTGCGGTGAGCTATATAACATAACCTGATCCCAGAATTTCTTTCCTAAGTCTTTTCTACTGTACAGCACGAGATGATAAAGCACACTTTTTTTTGAATTTCTAATTGGCGCGATGGACGATTCATCAGGAATTTTGTAATCAAGATTGCTCATGGATTGGTGATACTCTTCTACGATAAATTGACCAAAGGATTGATGGGATACTTTCTTCTTTTCCCAGCGAGACCGCCAATCATTATGGCCAAGGAAATCATCGACAGTTGTGTTATCTGTTCGCATATAGTTCGATTCATTTCTGTTTGCATCCATACCTGATGGTATTAATATAAGGAAGTCCATATAGCGCTCACTGAGCTTCTTAATGGTTGAAAACTTCAAAGCACTCATTCTATATGGATCCACGAAGCAAAATGTCAGTACCTTGAAACCGCCGTGTGGCCTGGGCATTTCAGCAAATATACGATCAACCCTTGAATTGGCATCAGAATTCAAAACAAAATAATCTGCACTAGATTGTGTATTCTCAATTCGTGATCTCAACGCGGAGGAATATTTTTCACTGGCATCATTGAAGATATATCGGTTAAACATGTTGTCCTGGTCAAGCAATACGAGTGGGGTGGCGTTGACGATATCGCCCGTGTCACGAATTTTTACGCGGCCAGATCCTGAAAAGATATCCAGATAAACAAGACAGTCCCATTTGTTCTTCATGGACGAGGCGAATATAGATGCATACGAAGATACGAGCCTGTATTTCTCCAGGCTCCACTCACCAACCTCATCAATTGGAAGCCCGTCATCCTCTACTAATTGCTGCTCTTGCAAAAATGCCATTGCCGCTCCAACTCACGCTGATTTTAAAACCGTTTTAAATCGCCTCAGTTTAATTCAACTCAATCGAGCTGCCATCCCCCCCCCTTGCCGGGACTAGCTCACTAAATCGCTTACGATGTGACTGAGGCGGGCAGGTCTTTGCCACAGTACCGGCAGATAACCGCCTTGCTCTTTATCGTTTCGGCACAATAGGGGCACTGCTTGCTCTCTTCGTCATCGTCAGCATCTGCTTTTTCATCCTGTTCTTTTACAGCAGTTAATGACCATACAAGCACAGCTATCCAACCAATGACTGTCCAGCCGATTACGATTGTTAATAGAAAAATAAGTCCTTTGTTATGGTGCCCACGATAATACGCGATGATTGCAGGCATCAAATATACAAAAAAAGACAGCGCGAGAAATAGCCCACCTATCGAACCGTTGCCCATTTCCTTTTCTAGCATTGCTAAAAGGGCCTCCTTCATTTCCATCTCCTTTTATTATCATCGCCACTCATGATTAGAAGCCACCACCTTACCAATCACGGAGAAAAAGGGGGACGGAGTTTAAATAATAAAATAATTAACCATCCAGAAAAACAGAAGTATCCTGCTTTCATACCCAGACACGAAAGGCTTAATTATCCCGGCTGTATCTATCATGTAATTCCCCGAGGAATAGAGCGACGGAAGATCTTTAGAGACAATCAAA
>QILK01000121.1 GCA_003233345.1 Gammaproteobacteria bacterium
TTATTATGTGGAGATCGGCAGAAACTTATATATATCAGTGGCATAAGGATGAAAACCGAAAACCTTTAGTAGTGAGAGGTGCTAGGCAAGTTGGAAAAACTACATTAATCCGTATTTGTGCAGAAAAACTAGGGCTTGAACTGGTAGAAATTAACCTGGAAAAACCATTTCGTTTTACCCAAGCACTGGCTTCTTCGAATCCAAAAAAAATTATTGAGCTGATAGAATTTGAACTCAACATTGATATTTCGCCTAATAAGAGTTTGTTGTTCTTTGATGAAGTTCAAGCCGCTCCTGAAATCATACATTTCCTACGTTATTTTTACGAAGAGACACCTGAATGTTGTCGTAACAGGTTCGTTATTGGAATTTGTATTGGATGAACCAAATTTCTCTATGCCCGTTGGGCGAATAAACTTTTTACATTTAGGGCCAATGAATTTTGAAGAATTTTTACAGGCACTTGGAGAAAATAAACTATTAAACTATTTGAAAAACTATACATTGGAAAATGATATTTCTGATGTAATCCATACACGCCTGACAGAATTAGTGAAAATATTTTGTATCGTTGGCGGTATGCCAGAAGTCGTTAACACTTATGCTAAAACGACGAGTATAAAAAAATTAAATCAGATTAAAAATGATATTGTAACCGCTTTTCACCTTGATTTTGGTAAATATAAAAGCAAAACAAACTCCAGATTATTGTCGACAGTATTTTATAAGTTACCTCAGTTGATTGGAAAAAAAATAAAATATGTGGCGTTAAGCCGGGAACAGCGTGCAAAAGAACTAAGCGCTATTTTAGAACAACTCTGCTTAGCTAAAATTTGTTATAAGATATATCATAGTCACAGTAATGGCATTCCATTAAAAGCAGATGTAAACGAGAATAATTTTAAAGTATTATTTTTAGACGTTGGTTTGGTTCAAGCAATTATGGGTATAAATGCTTTGGATTTCGAAAGCAGTCATGATTTAAACCTAGTAAACAAAGGCATCATCGCCGAACAGTTTATCGGCCAACATTTATTATACTTACATGAGTTAAATCAGGAGCCAGGATTACATTATTGGATGCGAGAGAAGAAATCCTCTTCTGCAGAGGTAGATTATATTGTTAGCTATACCAATCAAATTATTCCTGTCGAAGTTAAATCTGGAAAAACTGGCACAATGCGCTCTTTACATCTTTTTGTGCAAGAAAAAAATGCCCGATTAGCCGTTCGTTTTAATGCGGACAAGCCTTCTCTTTTAAAAGAACAACGCCAGACTGCACATGGTGAGTTTGATTTTCGTTTGCTCTCACTGCCCCACTACCTAGTCGGTCAATTGCATCGGTTTATTCAGGCTTAGTCATTTTAGGCGTTTACTGAGTCTGGTTATTTTAAAAATATGTGTTCCCTACACACGCAAAAATCACATTTATTCAAAAATTCTTATAACAGTTTTCCTTAATTATACTTAGTATGCTTTCTTGCTGGGCGCGTCTTAATCGCTGTACGTGTTGTTGTTAGATGGAGGTTACTTAATATGGCAGCTCTAATATCGCGAGTCATTAACTCCGTGTAGTCTGATAATTTATCGAGCTCTTCTCGAACCACCTCATGCATTTGATCAAGTATCGCCTCTCCATTTTTTATTCCCAATGATTGACTCAGCACAATCATTCTTCGCCGATCAGGGAAGTCTTTTGATTTCGCTAAGTTCAGAGCAAGCGTATCGTTTGGCATATAGATTTGTGTGTTAACAACATCGTATAGCGGACTTAAACGCATTTCATCAGGATCACTATAAAGCATCGCAAAATTCTTTAAGTGGCCATCGCCATTTCCTACCAAACAACT
Source organism: Gammaproteobacteria bacterium (assembly GCA_003233345.1). Lineage (GTDB taxonomy): Bacteria > Pseudomonadota > Gammaproteobacteria > SZUA-21 > SZUA-21 > SZUA-21. The sequence goes on from QILK01000121.1 coordinate 1,851, forward strand.
CAGTACAACCATTTTAAAGAGTATTTCTAAATCCACCTTGGGAAAAGATGAATACAGATTGATTGCCTTACCGATGGACTCATAACTTCCCTGATACTTATTATCGGTTGATTTACCTTGAAGCACCGCCATATCTTCCATGCCAATGCAGTTCCCCTCCGGGGTTAAGTCAAATCGCCGCATAATAAACATTTGATGATTATCCGATAGCCAAAATTCAGGCGTCCTTATTTGACAGGCACTTGCCAAACGCATGCAAATGTATTCATTAATCGCCAGCTCAGGGTAAGTCTCATCACTTGTCTTTATGATTAAAGAAGGAAAAACAAAAGCCCCTTTTCCTAATTCAGTTTGTTGTTCTGGTACCATCACTTTAGGCTGCACACCGCTAAGCGTGGACCGCAGTAAATACTTGTTAAGGAGTTCTTCAAATAAATCGTCTTGACCTTGCCAAGCGAGTATTTCTGAAAGTTTTTCCCCACTAACTTCTTCGTGTTCAATACCCTGAGTCTCGTAACCAAGGCAACCAATGCCCGTAGCGCCTTGCATCGACAGAAAAAGCATGTCATCTACTTTAATGTGTTTACGCAAACGTTCTGTTATTCGATAACGAACATAACCTTCAGGGATATTCATTTCAAAAATAGGAAATAATGCACCTTTTTTATAATACCGCGTACTCAATGGCATCGTCACCGAAATAGGATGATTAGCATCAGAATGATAACTAAATTCAAATTTAGCGGTTTTATTAAGTGTACCCGCAGGGTAGCCTGCCACCTTAATATCGATATATTGAATACGACCTTTTACACTAATCTTCATCGAACAGTTGCTCTAATTCAGACAATTGTGGCCGGCGTTTAAGTTCTAACGATAAGGTAAAACCCAGTGACATAGCATAATCCTGAACCTTCAATATACTGCCCTTAAATTGCCCGTTTTCTATTTCAGATATATCTTGTCGAGACACGCCAGCATGCTTGCCAGCCTCAGCTTGATTAAGCTTCTTTTTTTTACGCTCAATACGCAAAGTATTGCCTAGCATCTGTAAATAAGGATTCAATTTCACGCCTAATATGACCTTTATTTGTTACAATATAGCATATATTCTTATTTTTGACACTTATTAGCGTCATTTTGTGACTTAAATTATCGCCGAAATAACCTCTCCCTAAAAATAACCAAAAACCGCTTTTAAAGGCCAATCAGTCAATTGTATTGACTAAATCTGATTGTTACATTTTTCGGCGTGTTAACGGATCGTGAAATACTTATACAAGTCGACACACCTACCAATTCTTAATAATATTAGTGCTAACGTAGGTACTTATTTGTTAATCAATAATTTGCTAATATATTTAAAATTTTTAAAAGCAGTTTAAAAAACAGCATTCCCAACGGCGTCCGAACACATGGAAGGAGTAAACAATAAAAAATAATTGGCTACGGTAGCCTAAAAAGGGATATCAGCGAAACCTTGTGAATAAATTTGATCGCATCTATGAATTACACAAAGTACTTACCAGCGCACGCCATCCTGTATCCAAAAAAAGCCTACAGGAATCGCTGGAATGTTCCAGTGCGACAATCGACCGTATCATCGAATATTACCGTCTTTATCTGGATGCGCCTATCGAATACAACCGCGAGTATAACGGTTACTACCATAATACGATTAATGGACTTAAATACGAACTTCCAGGTTTATGGTTTAACACATCGGAGTTATTTGCACTTTTTACCATGCACCATCTACTGGAAAACCTCGAACCCGGCTTGTTTACCGAATCGATTGGCCCGCTTAAAAAACGCATACAAAAAATACTCGCCGAGCAAAACCTCAACTATGACCACGTTACCGAGCGAGTACGATTGCTTTCAATGGCCGCACGCA
>QILK01000080.1 GCA_003233345.1 Gammaproteobacteria bacterium
TAAGGCTTCAATCATGGGATAACCAACACGAAACGGTAGTAATACCTGCCAGTCTGCATATTTAGTTATTTTTTGCAGTTCCTGTTGAAAATAAGGTTCCATTTTTAATTGTTGTTCTCTATCAATACGTTCAGGAATCTGACTGACTGGTTGCATTGCCAGTCCTTGTGTTGTTCCCCATAAATGCAATCGTTGCCAGAAACGGTCTGCTTGTATACGTTGAAAATTATTGTGACTATCTCGAACTAAAATTAGACCTATACGATCGGTGATATTAATTAAATTTTGCATCGCTTCAAAAAAATACTGATCACCTGTTTTCCTTGATACAGCTGGTAACATTTTGCCAATAATACGAAGTGATTCAGACGCACCTGTAGTATCCAATGTCACGCCATCATTTTTTATTTGTATTTCTTGCCAACTTTTTCGTAACCAGGAAAAACTAGATTTGGATTGCGCCTCATCTTCTATTATTGCCTTAGTTGCTTGTGTATTAAGATTTAAAAATCTGTTTTTATCATTATTGCTTGTCAACCAGATCAATTTGGTATCGATAATATTTTTTCCTAACATGGTAAATTCATTGAGTGAGCTTTCAGTTAAGGTTTTAACTGAATTATGAGCACCTCGATTGGTATGGCGATACGGTATCGCATTATAAAGTGCCGAAGTATAAACCTGATCTTTCTTTAATTTAATTTTAACTGCATAGTTACTTTTAGTTGTATCTGGAAAATACTCCAATATATACTGATAGCCATTGGCTTTCGCTGCGAGCACTAGATTTTCTACTGCACAACCAATACCTGCGAACATTTCTCTTTGAAAAGGATCGATTGCACCGATGTTTCTTTTTGTATCAATGTACACCCTGATTTCCATAGCAACAATTTGAAACAACCAGGGCTGGGTATTATGAGGACTTGCTGCTAAAATAGCAGATTGAACTAGCCTCAGGAGGCCATTACTTTTTATTGTATGCCAGTTTTTCCACCTGCGGATCAATCTGAGCTAGTTTTTCATGCATTGCGGCCCAACCGGATTCACGAGCCTGACGATCAATCCGCTCTCTGATTTCAGCATTAGCTTCGGGAAGGTCAGACAAGCAATACTGCAATGCCTGGAAGTACATCATGGTTCCGCCAACCAACAATGGTATTTTTCCTTCACTATGAACCGCTTTGATGGCATCCAATGCCCGCTGACAAAAATCAGCCACTGAAAAATGTTGCGCGGGATCAATTATATCGATCAAACGATGTGGGGCGACAGCTAATGTTTCTTGATCTGGTTTTGCAGTCCCGATATTCATGTCTTTAGAAACTAGTGCCGAATCGACACTAATAATATCCAGTTTGCAAGCCTTAACCAAGCTGACCGCCAACTCGGTTTTTCCGCACGCAGTCGGCCCTATCAGAAAAATGACTTTATTTTTCATCTTGTGATAATACACATTAACGAATGAATTTGTACGCTTTAACGCCCGCGTAAGAAAAGGTAGCAACTCATAGACTTCTTCTTAAGCCACTTAATGGAGTTCATGTCACCAAATTAAAAATGATTAGTCACAAGCGAGTGGGAAATATTGCCAAATGGATTAAGCAGCATGATGACTATAATGAAATGAATGCGACAATTTCAGATATTCACGGAGGAATTAATACTGATTTCTTCGTCCTCTTTTTAACGGCGCTTATTCGATTTTATCCAACTATTACTTATGTAATTCACAACATAAATAGTGGTTGCTACTTACCCTTATCTGATTTTTCTTTTTCAAAGCGGTATGCGCCTCTGACATTTAGCGTAAACCAGTTGTCATAATTTTCCCAGTTTTTATATTTATTCAACACAATACTTTTCGCTGCTTGATCTTCAGACAATTTTTTGCTAACAGCTTTTTTTGCTTCATTGAGTAACGCTTGATAATACGCTATTTGGCGCACAACTACTTCTCTGCCTCCCGGACGACCATGTCCAAAGGTAATCGTGTTAAAATCCAGGGCCATTACTCGTTTTTGCATTAAGATCAACTCATCAATATCAACACCAGGTAAATCTCGCCACCCCATCGAATCATGATTAACAAAATCAACGGCAAATACAAGTTTTTGTTTGGGAAGGAAAGCGATAAGCATAGAGTTTGTATGCGCATATCCAAGATATTTAAGCTCGATGGGATTGTTCGTGTCTTTTAACATTAAACCACTGTTCGTTACTGTTTTAGTCGGCAATGGAACATCAGCGTTATCTTCTTCTTTTAATGTCTTGTAAGTATTTTCATGCCCAATGATGGGTACATTATTGCCAAACTCTCTACGCAATACCTTTGCACCTGTTGAATGATCGGTATGCCAGTGCGTATACACTATTGCCCGTAATTTTACGTCAGGCACTGCTGCTCTTATCGCTTTTACATACAATTCTGCAGCTTCATTCGATAATGGATCAAACGCAACGACCCCTTTGTCTGTTGCAACAAACAAGGTAAAATGAAATTTATACCGAAAAACATAGGTATTTTTAGCAACCTTAAACCATTCTGATGGTCCATTAGAACCTTTCTCAGACTTTGCGTATAAACCACTTGATAAACTGACTGGCAATAAAAAAATAGCCAGCATCACCAACCGAATATATTTCCCATAAAGCAACCCATTTTTCTGTTTTCTGTTTTTCATGTACACACTCCTTTATTACTCTCGTCGTTGTGTTGCTAGTCTGTGAAAGAATAAAGCCTTTTCGTGTTCAGGAATAGATACTAAATCGGAAATCATCTTTCCAGAAATGGAAAAGTGAGTGGGGAGTTTTACTACACTAATTCAGTTCATGGTCATTTGGAAGGGCGCTTTATACCTTTCCAGCTCATAGGCGGCTCTAGCGCAGCTAAAGCTGCGTTAAGCCGTCCGATGGAGCGTATGTATTAGCAACAATCAGTCATACAATATAAATTTAACATTTTCTTCTTTTGCAGGAGCAAAAACCGGTCATCTGAATCGCAGGCCGGCAAGGTTTGCAGGGTAAATACTTTACGGCCTTGTTGCGGGCCTACTGCAATGCGGTAGGTAATGGAATGTCCAAGCAGCTGATCCATTGGCCCCTCTTCCTCAGTATCTAAGACAAGATAGCTATTCTCGGCATCGCGTTCCAATAATCCTTTTTTTTCCAGAAAACGGCCAATGCGTTGCGCAAGGGTATGGGTCAGTTGGGTCAGTTTCTCGCTTGTTGGCGCCTTGACCCACTGAAACCGTTTGCTTGATCCGTCGGTACTATCAACGTATACGCCATCAAGAAACAGCAGCATAGGTCAGCACACCAAGGTATATATCGCGAGCGCACCATTAGATTTTAGAAAACAAATCGATGGACTGTCGCTTTATGTGCAGGAAACCTTGTCGCTTGATCCCTTATCGGCCCATGTGTTTGTG
>QILK01000067.1 GCA_003233345.1 Gammaproteobacteria bacterium
GTCATTGCGAGCGCAGCGTGGCAATCTTGTCTAACAACGCGTAATTTATGAGATTGCCACGTCGCAATAAGAAGTAGGCCTGCATAAGGTATGTTGCAGGCATGACTATACAACCAGAAACCGCCGGCAACGACATAACCTTATCCAGGCCTACGGTGACACAGAATTTTTATCATCGCAGCCTTGTAGGGTGGGCATTGCCCACCGTTTTACCCCATTAACGCCACACTGTGATCTGGCGGGCAATGCCCGCCCTACGAAACTAATTAACTCGTCATTGCGAGCGCAGTGTGGCAATCTTGTCTAGCAGCGCGTAATTTATGAGATTGCCACGTCGCAATAAACGCTCCTCGCAATGACAGACTAATCAGAATTGTTTAAAAACAACAATGCCGAAACTTTTAAAAGACTTATACAATAAAAAATTGATTAATTCCTTATCGAAGGAGTTGGTAAAAGTTCACTCTACGTTTGACGAAACAGCTTTCAGCAAGCGGGTTTTTGATAAAGCATGGAGAAAAAAAGAACTCAAGCAAAGAATGCGACATATATCAGAAACATTGCACGAATTCCTGCCGGACGATTATTCAAAAGCCATTAATATTTTAAAACCCGTATCCGGGAAATTCAGTGGTTTTGAGTACATGTTCTTTCAGGACTATGTGGAAGTATACGGCCTGGATGATTTTGAAGTCTCCATCCCAGCGCTTGAACATTTCACAAAATACGCCAGCTCCGAATTCGCAGTACGCTCGTTTATTGTTAAGTATCCAGAAAAGATGATGCGACAGATGGAAAAATGGGCAACGTCAAAAAACTATCATGTGCGCAGGCTCGCCAGTGAAGGTTGCAGGCCAAGGTTGCCCTGGGCGATGGCATTAGCGGAATTCAAGGATAACCCTTCGCCAGTACTTAAGGTTATCGAGAAATTAAAAAATGATGAAAGCGAATATGTGCGAAGAAGTGTGGCGAACAATCTCAATGACATATCAAAAGACCATCCGGCTATTACATTAAAAATTGCAAAAACCTGGAAAGGGAAAAACGAAAATACAGATAAGTTGGTCAAGCACGCGTGCAGAACCTTGCTTAGAGCATCTAATCAGCAAGCCCTTTGTTTGTTTGGCTATGGTGATTCAAAAGGCATTCAACTAAATAACTTCAAATGCACCAAAAAAGTCACCATGGGCAAGCGAGTAGAGTTTTCGTTTAATCTAACAACGAGTAAGAAAAACCTCGGTATGCTTAGAATTGAGTACGCAATAGACTTTGTCCGCTCAAAAGGAAAAACCGGGAGAAAAATATTTAAGATATCTGAGGGTAACTATTCGGGTCGTAGCAAACATGTTGAAAAGAACTATTCATTCAAACCTATCTCAACCAGACGTTATTATCCCGGAAAACATGTGGTATCTATTCTGGTTAACGGTAAAGAAATTGGCACTAAAAATTTTACATTAACGGCGAAAACTAGAAGGTGAATGTGGATGCTTAAAAATATTTCTTTACTTAAAGGCTTGAATTAATCGTAGTTTGAAGAGCTGGATACTGCAAGCAAGCGTCGCAAATATAGAAAAGGTAGTATTGGAAGGAGTGATATATGGCACGCTTGCCCCGTTTTGTTTTACCCGGCCAACCTCAACACGTTATTCAGCAAAAGGCCAAGGAAGGGCGGAAATCTAGAGCTTATCGCGAAAGTAAATCGTCAAGTCTGCCCCTTTGATTGCTGACACCTTTTATTTCCAGTATTATATTGACAGTATTGCACTTGATTCTTGAATCTAAGCTGATTCCACTATCGCGCCATTTTCGCGATATTTTTTGATTGCAAGGGAATATCTCACGTCAGTTAAAGCATCCATTATATGTTGGGCATAAAATTAAGGGATAATTTGTAGTGGGAAAAGGGGTAACAAAAAGCGCTCTGGTTGTTGATGATTCCAGATCGGCAAGATTCGTTCTAAAGCGCATGCTAATGGAGCTTAACCTTGAAGTAGATACCGTTGAGTCTGCAGCTGATGCGCTGGATTATCTGGCACATAATCATACGGACATCATATTTATGGACCACATGATGCCCGGCATGGATGGCTTCGAAGCAGTAAAGCGCATCAAAGAAAATCCGCAGACCGCAGTTATCCCCATAATGATGTACACCTCCAAGTGTGGTGATGTATATCTTAGCCAGGCGCGTGCACTGGGAGCGATGGGTGTAATCGCTAAAACTATTGCACCAGTGGAGCTAAGAAGTTCACTTTTAAAACTTGGATTAATAGACGAAGCAGCATTCAATCCTGTACCTGAAAAAGACAAACCATTCACTGAAGACATAGATGAAAAATCCATTACAGAAAAAACCGTAAAAAAACATAACGTGCTTGACTCTTACGTAGAAGATCTCCGTAGGTTAATGGATGATCAAACAGTTGAGTTACACAGAAGCATGTGGCTTGGTGTCGAATCTGTTAGTCATGATATTTTCAATAAACTAAATAGTGAGCTTGAAAAAAAACTTGATAACATAAGTTCAATATCACCAGAAGTGTCTCATCGGAAAACATCAAAGGATAAAATAAAATCCACGTGGCCAATTTATATAATTAGTTTTTTTCTTTTTTTGTCAATCGTTTTTAATATCACGTTGAACTACAAAAATGAACGGCTTGAAAACAGCATAAAAACTGCTGTCAGGGAACAGGCGATTTTTAATGTAGAAGAAAAATTAAAGAATGAAACATTGCTTAACCATCAAAAATCAATGTGGGAATTTACTAAATGGGCGCTAAATAAGACCATCGAATATCCCTATGATGAACTGGCATTGGATGATGGCCGTATACCCGAGATTGAAGAATTAATTAGAAAAGCGATAGCGGCTAAATACAAAGGGCATATTATCCTGCAAACACATGCAGGTGAATTCTGTCTTAGCAGCGACCAGGCGGGCGGTTATGAACTAGCGGATAGTAACCTGCCTGTTACTGAGTGTGAGTATATCGGTAACTTCACGCAGCCCGGCGATACGCCATCAACACATCAGTCACTAAGTTTCGCAAACTACCTTGCTGAAACCAGTTCAGTAAATGATAGAGGTATTTATATTGAAATAACCAGTACGTCGAGAACTATTGAATTATCAAAATATCCGGAAAAGATTCAACAAACAACGATTGGGAGGTGGAACCTTGCGGCACAGCTGAATAATCGTATTACAGTTAAGCTGGAGCCAGCGCTCGAAGAAAAAGGACCAAAAAGGTTAGACTCGATTGAAAGTTTATAGCAACCGCGCCTTGTCGTTTCCGTATTTCAATCGAGTCTGACCCACTGCTGTCCCACAATTTGGTCACAAATGATTGCAAGCTACTGAATAACAGTGATCAGCTGAATACTTATCGAGTCTGGACATGAAATGCCAGTAC
>QILK01000189.1 GCA_003233345.1 Gammaproteobacteria bacterium
GAAGGCTCGGATCAGCATCGAGGATGGTTTCAGTCATCGTTGCTTTCATCTTGTGCGATTCACGGGCATGCGCCTTATAAAGCGGTATTAACACATGGCTTTACCGTGGATATGAACGGTGAGAAGATGTCCAAATCCAGGGGCAATGTGATCGCCCCTCAAGAGATCATGAAAAAGTATGGTGCCGATATTTTGCGGTTATGGATTGCCAGCGTGGATTACACTAAAGAGCAGCGTGTTTCCAACGATATTCTCGATCGTGTCGCTGATGCCTATCGTCGTGTGCGTAATACCACAAAATATTTGCTATCGAATATTGGTGATTTCGATCCTGCTAGCGATACCGTCGCGGTCGCCAAAATGTTGCCGCTGGATCGTTGGGCAGTGGCGGCGGCATACCGTTTGCAACAAGAAATTATCAGTGCCTACGATGCCTACGATTTTCATACGATTTACCACAAGCTTTATAACTTTTGTACGGTAGAGATGGGTGGGTTTTATCTGGATATTATTAAAGACCGTCAATATACCATGCAGAAAGACAGTATTGGCCGGCGTTCAGCACAAACGGCGATACACCATATTGCCCAGGCGATGGTACGCTGGATGGCACCGATACTGAGTTTTACTGCGGATGAAATTTGGAAGTATTTGCCGGATAGTGACCAGCCGTCAGTGTTGTTATCGCAATGGTATGATCAGTTATATGATATCGACAACACCGATGAAATGAACTTTCAATTCTGGCAACAGGTAATCGATGTCAGAAATTCGTTTCTAAAAGAAATGGAAATTCTGAGAAATGAAACCGGTGTTGGTTCAACATTGGCTGTCGAAGTGGATTTCTACTGTAATGAGAAACTTTATCAGACACTGAGTAAACTCGATGATGAAATGCGCTTTGTGCTTATTACCTCAAAGGTAAGATTATCGCCGGTGTCGGAGAAACCCGGTGACGCAGTGCATCACCCGCTGGCGAATAGCGATGAAGTGTGGGTAAAGGTTTCAGCGAGTCAGCAGAAAAAATGCGATCGCTGTTGGCATTTTGTGGAAGATATAGGTCGTGACGCAAGTCATCCGGAAATTTGTGGTCGTTGTGTAACTAACGTTGATGGTGCTGGTGAAGAGCGTCGCTTCGCGTAATTAGGATTAGGAATAAGCTATGTTGAAATGGTTGTGGTTGTCATTTTTGGTTCTTTTGGTAGATCAGTTTAGCAAATATCTGATTGTAACCAATATGCAGCTTGGTGAAAGAGTACCGCTATTATCCTTTATTGAACTCAATTATGTGCACAATCCTGGGGTTGCCTTGGGGATGTTGCAGTGGCTGGGTGATTGGGGGACTGTTATATTCGTCGTTATTGCGTTACTGGTATCGATACTCGTCGTCAATTGGTTGAGAAAACTGTCTAGTCACGAAAAACTGTTTGCTGCGGGTCTGAGTTTAGTTTTAGGTGGTGCGATCGGCAATGTAATTGATCGTTTTATTTATACCGATGCGGTTAATAACAAAATGGGTGTTGTTGATTTTATCCATGTGTATGTTACTTCCAATGATTATTTTCCGTTTATTTTTAATGTCGCTGATTCTGCTATCTCGATTGGGGTGGCGCTCATTGTTATTTATGAAATATTCTTTAAAAAAATTGCAGCAAAAAACCAGGAAGCCTAATGACTGTCCCGGTTGAAATTAGCGAAGACACCTGGGTAGTGTTGCACTATCGAATTCTTTTGGAAGATGGTACGGTTGCTGAATCCACGCTTGATGCTGAACCGATTGAATTTGTGATGGGCGATGGAACGCTGGAGAGTGGTGTTGAACTTGCGCTTTATGGAAAAGTTAAGGGCGAAAAGGAAAAAATAAAAATTGGTCCGGAGATCGCTTATGGTTATCCGGATGAAGATTTAAAAGTGAAAATGGCTAAAACGGATTTTCCCGATGAAATGCAGGTTAAGCCAGGCATGATTATCAGTTTCACGACTCCAAGTGGAGAGGAAATAGCCGGGGCGATACTTGAAGATCTGGGCGATGGTTTTACGGTTGATCTGAATCATCCTTTGGCCGGGCATGAATTCGATTTTGAGTTTGAAGTCATTGATATCAAACCGGCACCAGAAAAAACATAATCAATTTTAACTGATGAAAGCATGATGAAATAAATGAAACTGTTATTGGCTAATCCACGAGGTTTTTGCGCCGGTGTCGATCGTGCAATTGAAATTGTCGAACGTGCACTGCTTAGTTTTGGTGCGCCGATTTATGTCAGGCACGAAGTGGTTCATAACTATTTTGTGGTTGACAATCTAAAGCAAAAAGGCGCGATATTTGTCGAAGAGTTAGATGAAGTACCGGATGATAATATTGTCATTTTTAGTGCGCACGGTGTCTCCAGAGAGGTGCGGGACAATGCCAAAGAGCGTAAGTTGCGGGTATTCGATGCAACCTGTCCGCTGGTGACTAAAGTTCACCTGGAAGTGGCAGTGCATGCCAAGCAGGAACATCATGTTATACTAATCGGCCATGCCGGACACCCGGAAGTTGAAGGCACCATGGGCCAATATCAATCGGAAAAAACACACCTGCGTATTTTGCTAGTTGAAAATGAAGCCGATGTCGAAAATTTATCATTAGTAGATGATTATCCGATTGCGTATGTCACTCAAACAACCCTCTCGGTAGACGATACTGAAAAAATAATCAAAGCGCTCAAAAACAGATTTCCCAATATTGTTGGCCCCAAAAAGGATGATATTTGCTATGCCACCCAGAATCGCCAGGACACCGTCAAGCAGATAGTCAAGCAATGTGACCTGTTGCTCGTGGTCGGCTCGCCAACCAGTTCGAATTCCAATCGCTTGCGGGAGATTGCCGAACACAGGCAGCTGCCAGCCTATTTAATCGATCGTGCCAGCGATATCGATTCTGCCTGGTTAAAAGGCGTGGAAACTATAGGTCTGACTGCGGGTGCCTCGGCACCCGAGCTCCTTGTTGAAGAAGTAGTGCAGCGCCTAAAGGGTGAAGGGGTTACTGAAGTGGTAGAGTTTGATGGTCGAAAAGAAACACTAGAGTTCTCCTTACCAAAAGATTTACTAAGGGCCACCTAAAATTTCAGAAGTAGCCCGGACTTCGCGCAGCGAACGCCGGGAAAAAGAATAACGTCTGAAGGCTTCCCACGTATTTTCCGTTTTTTCCCCAATGGCTTAATGAGTCAAAAAACGATTCAGGACTTAACAGTTAATGCTGGAAGCTAACGGTTTTTTAAAAATGTGGGTCTGACCGAGTAAAAGTACTTAAAACGTAGCGTTAAATGCAAAATATAAGGCACTTTAGACGCTTAGAGTGCCCATTTTAGGGGTGAAATAGGGACTTTAAGGAAACTTGATCACGGCTAAATTTATATTTTTCTTAAAGCATTATTTTTCTTAAAGCATTTTGGTATCAAAATAGTACCTCTAAGCTATAAAACACTCCATTATTGTTTGTTAGGCGTTTGATTTTTGGGTAATTGTTGCTAGACTACAGGTAGTTATTTTAGAGAATGAAATCCGTTTAAGACTACCATATTTTCCACCATAGCTTCTTTTTCCATGAAACATTTTTCGGGCCTTTTTCTTTAAATTCAGATAGGCGGCTATCTAAAATTCGGCTTAATAGTTTAAAATCTATATCCTCTTCCGGGCCAAATAGTGCGCCTGGAAAATTGTCATCAAAATCTTTTAAGTACTCGTCGTAATAGCTGCAGGTAAAATCATTTCCTTTTTCATTTAAATTCCACTCTCCAAACTTCCAGTCAAGATAATCAGAAAAATAATTATTTGCTGTCGGTCAGAATCCTCTGTAATGAGATCGTTCGACAGCAGGTCGTTTTCAATACACCACCTTACGTAGACTGCTATATGCGTTCCAGCATAATCTTCGTTAAACCCTTGTTCAATACAGTAGTCAGTATGCCAATATCCTTGATCGTAAGACATGAATTATAATCCAATTTTTTAGTTAAACGATTGAAGCTGCGTAGCTTCTAGCAGGACTAAAAACCATACAGTTTTGAACGAATTATTGTCCTTCGAACCTTTCAATTGTATACCCTACATTTGTAAACTGTTGTAAGCATCCAACATCATTTCTTAAACCAATTACTCGGAAGTAATGCCTTGTGGATCTTTAGGGACAACCTGAAATCTAAAGCCCAATCTCGGGCCGAACGCCGTTATATTTCACATTAACTTCCAGGGTGTCCGTAATGATCGTCTAATGATCTTTTGGCAATCCGCTGGATGTTCTTGTATACGCCCGACAAGGGCATTAACTAATGAGGTGAAAGTCCTTTGTAGGAAAATCACCGTCTTAAACCTTAACGGTTATTAGACGATAACTACTAGCGAATGGCAAGAGTCAGTCTGCGAGAAAAGGTTCGAGGAAGCCGCGAGAAAAGTTGCGAAAAAGTGATATAATTTGTTCAAAAGCAAAGGAGAATTTAAAATGAAAACGATTATTAGCACCCTTGTCGTATCAACAGTCT
>QILK01000144.1 GCA_003233345.1 Gammaproteobacteria bacterium
TGACGTTGATAACGGCATTCAATGTGACTGATTTTTAATAGTGATTCTGGCATAGCGGTTGTAGAAATCAGGTCTTATTATGTTCTTTTGCAAGAAAATCGATTAATGCTTTTTGTGCATGCAAACGATTACCGGCTTCATCCCATACCACACTCTGTGGGCCATCAATTACTTCGGCGGATACTTCTTCGCCGCGATGTGCAGGCAGGCAATGCAAAAATAGCGCATCTTTATTCGCCTGTTGCATGACTTTCTGGTTAACGATATAGCCGCGAAATGATTCATTGCGTTTGCGTTGCTCGTCTTCCTGACCCATGCTCGTCCACACATCGGTCGCCACTAAATCTACATTCTGGCATGCCTCGATAGGGTCACGTATTATTTTGACCCTGTCCCCTGCAGCACTCAGTATTTTCTGATCAGGATCATAAGATTCGGGGCAGGCAATCGTGAGATTAAAATTAAATCGAATGGCTGCGTTAATATAAGAATGACACATATTATTACCGTCGCCTACCCATGCCACTGTTTTACCGGCGATAGGTCCACGGTGCTCGATATAAGTTTGCATATCGGCAAGCAGCTGGCAGGGGTGATAAGAATCAGTTAGCGCATTAATAACCGGGACAGTCGCATATTCGGTAAACAGGGAAATTTTCTCATGTTCAAACGTGCGGATCATAATCATATCGACCATTTGCGATAGTACCCGAGCACTGTCTTCGATGGGTTCGCCGCGACCAAGCTGGGTATCACGTGGGGATAGAAAAATGGCATTGCCGCCAAAGTGAGTCATCGCTGCTTCAAAGGATACGCGTGTTCGTGTTGATGATTTTTCAAATACCATCGCCAATACTTTGTTGCGCATCGGCTCATATATTTCACCGTCTGCATGACGTTTTTTTAATTCGATAGCGCGCTTAATCAGTGCGTGAAGCTCATCAGCAGTAAAATCCAGTAGTGTTAAAAAATGACGACAGCTCATATCTGTTTCACCCGTTTCGTTATTTTGATACAAACTGCTGGATGACAGCGCAGACTTTTTGCACGATCTGTTCAGCTTCTGAATCAGTGATAATCAATGGAGGCAGCAGGCGAATGGTGTTTCCAGCAGTCACATTAATCAACAGTCCCTGGTCAAGCGCCATGGAGACCAGTTGCGGACAGTCGTGTGTTAACTCAATACCGATCATTAAACCCTTACCCCTAATCTCATGTATACCGGTCGTATCCTTTAAGCTGTTATGAAAATGCTTAAGCATGTCGATGCCAAGTTGTGCGGCACGGTCTTTTAGGCCACTGTCTTCCATGATTTTAATTACGGTGAGTGCGGTTTGGCAAGCGAGCGGGTTACCGCCGTAGGTGGAGCCGTGATTGCCTGGTTGAAAGACATCGGCGGCTTTGCCTTGCGCCAGGCAGGCACCGATAGGCATCCCGTTTCCAAGGCTTTTGGCGATCGTCATAATATCGGGTTTGATATCGGTATGTTGAAACGCAAACCATTCACCCGTGCGGCACATGCCGGTCTGTATTTCGTCGAGCATCATCAGCCAGTTATTGGCGTCGCAAAGTTCGCGAATATCGTTGAGGTATTGATCATTCGGTATGCGGATACCACCCTCACCCTGAATCGGTTCGAGTAATACTCCAACCACGTTAGCGGTACTCTGGGCAATGGTTTTAATCGCTTCTATGTCTCCGTAGCGCGCACGTACAAAACCCTGGACCAGGGGTTCAAAACCGGCTTGTACTTTACGGTTACCGGTCGCTGTCAGCGTGGCTAGTGTTCGACCATGAAATGCACCTTCAGTGACAATGATGACCGGGTTTTTGATATCGTTTCTATGCGCATATAAACGCGCTATTTTAATCGCTGCCTCGTTGGCTTCGGCGCCGGAATTGCCAAAAAACACCTTGTGCATTCCGCTGATTTCACAGAGCTTCGCGGCCAGCTCACGCTGCGCCGGGATACCATAGATATTGGAGCAGTGAATGATCTTCGATGCCTGCTCAGACAGTGTTTTGGCAACCGCCGGGTGTGCATGCCCTAGCGAACACACAGAGATACCTGCCAAGGCGTCCAGGTACTCGTTACCCTTTGCGTCCCAGACTTTGGCACCTTGTCCTTTGATCAAGTCTATTGGCAGTCGATTATAGGTAGACATTAGTGGTTCGGTCATAGTGTTGAAATCTATATCTAGAATCCTGAGTTTGGTAATATATATAAGTAATAATAATGTATAAAAACAAAAAGGCAGTCCTTAAGGACTGCCTTATGCCTAAATCATATAAAGACTATAATAAAAAGTCAATGTTATTGACGTTTATGATAACTCTTTATTTTTATTGATTTTTTATTTTCTTGTCGGTTTATATGAAAACACCACCCGGTTGTATGTGAGAACCGATCATAAACATTAACATCGGAATCGATAACAGGGTGTTAGTACGCGATGCCAAAAAGGCAGTGCGCTTGGCTTTTGCCTTTTCTTCTTCCGTTGCATCGACCATTCCCAGTACCTTTTTCTGATTTGGCCAAATCAGTACCCAGACGTTAAATAACATAATCGTACCAAGCCAGGCACCGATACCTATGCCAAGCACTTCTGGTTTCAACATAAAGGCAGCGCCAAAAATTTTGAGGCCGAATAATAAACCGGCACCGGTTAGCCAAGTTCCCAAGGCGGCCCAGCGAAACCATAATAAGGCGCGTGGTGCAATATATTTTCCAATAGCAGCCGGTCCGGGGCCGTCTTTATCAGCGGCGGCGGCGGCCAATGCAGGTACCTGCACAAAGTTAAAATAATATAAAATACCGATCCAGGTTATTCCAAACATAACATGTAACCAGCGTTCAAAAGCTAATACATTTATAAAATCCATACTGCGATCCTCTTATTTAGATTTTTCCAGCTTTGTTTTTTGATCTGTAGATCCCGTAGCGCTTGATTTAGTCACCACTTTTACGGTCAGGCCCAGTATGATCGCAAGCACAAAGCCCGCGATAATGGTGCCGGTGATTGTATTCAAAGGATTCATTAATCTCTCCTATAGTTCCCAATTAAGTTATAAATTATAAATCTCACGATTACAGCTAGCCTGAATATTTCATCGATGATTGAAGATAGAGAATCCAAATTGACATTGATGAAATAGGCAGGCCACTCTAATCTGACCAAAATACTCGGCAATTATAGAAACACTGTATAAGATTGCAATATCAACTAAGGGATGCTATCTGCTACATAGATTTGTTAGACTTTGAAAAATATGAGAAATATTTGAATATCATTGATTTAAGTATCTTTTCTACTCGTACCAATTGGTATTTCGATATCTTTCTAAAAATTATATTTATACAGCATAAATATTTTTTATTTAATCTTCTAAAATATTTATTAGTATA
>QILK01000195.1 GCA_003233345.1 Gammaproteobacteria bacterium
TAGTTAAATTAAATGGCAGAATAGTTCCTTGAAAAAGACTAACATTGGGGCGTATGATAGATTTTTTACATGTGATAACTATGAAAGCGATTGTATACACAAAATACGGATCTCCAGACGTTCTTCAGCTTAAAGAGGTTGAAAAGCCTATACCCTTGAGCGATGAAGTCTTGATAAAAGTTCATGCGGCAGAAGCGACGAAGGCTGACTGTGAAATGCGAAGTTTTAACTTTGCAGTGAAGTGGTTTTGGCTGCCTTTGCGAATTGCGCTAGGGATTAGCAAACCAAAGCGGCAAATATTGGGGGGATATTTTTCCGGGGAAGTCGAATCCGTTGGTAAAGATGTTACCCGGTTTGCGCAAGGTGATCAGGTATTTGGAGGCACCAAACTGCGGATGGGTGCCTATGGCGAGTACATGTGTTTGCCGGACAGTTATACGATTGTATCGAAGCCGAATAATATAAGTTTTGAAGAGGCTGCGGCAGTACCTTTGGGCGGATTGAATGCGCTACACTATTTAAGCAAAGTGAATATCGGCAATGGCACAAAAGTTTTGATTAATGGCGCCGGGGGCAGTATTGGCACATTTGGCGTCCAGATTGCCAAAGCGATGGGTGCCGAGGTCACAGCCGTTGATAGTGCGATCAAGGAAGATATGCTGCGCCGGATTGGCGCTGATCATTTTTTTGACTACAGCAAAAAAAAATTTTCACAGGGAGGTCAAACCTACGATGTGATATTTGATATGGTTGCCCGAAGTTCCTATTCCGAATGTGTTAAAGCACTTAAACCGAAGGGCTGCTATCTGATGGCAAATCCGCGTCTATCGGATATGCTGCGTTCTGTCTTTACTACTCGATTTACCGATAAAAAAGCGATTTTTGTTTTTGCCGGGGAAAAGCAGAAGGAATTACTTGCGCTCAAAGAGATGATCGAAGCGGGACGAATAACAGCAACCGTCGATAAAATCTATCCGCTTGAGCAGGCTGCTGAAGCGCATCGACGAGTGGAGACTGAGCAACGATTGGGGTCTGTGGTAATCTCTGTGACAAGTTAGTAAAAATATGACTGGAAGCACAAACAGGGTGGGGACATGTTAACGATATACAGGATATTAGTTTTTGGGCATTAGAAAAAATGTTAAAGAAGGAGGGCAGGTGAAAGGCAAGGCAGTAAAATCCTATTTTGAACAAATGGATAAATCAAAACTGGAAGGTTGGAGTATATTAGCAGATATACTTTTATGTCATAAAAATGTTTCATATGTTGTCCTTGGTAATAGGGTTTCCCTTGGAATTAACTTTGTTACCAGCCCGACCTTAAAAACATATAGGTTGTATAGTAAGTCTTTTGAATTTTATCCAGATATGTATTTTCTGGCTACTGAATCTAAAGAGAATGAAAAAAATGCAATTGAGATAGCGTTAAAATTGTATATCCATAAGTGGTACAGACATCCTAAACGACACCCTAAGAATGTTGACGGGCCATTTTATTCGTTAGCTTATTATTCTGAGGAAGAAAAATGTTACCATAGTGAGTGTCTAGATTGTGATTTGCCTCAAGGCGAGGCCAAGGGGCTATTAAAGAATCTTTATGACAAAGATGGTGATACTTATTTTATCAAACAGCCCACTTCATTGGAAGAAGTTGATAAGGCGATATCAGCAATTGATGTATGCTGTCTATGTGTACTTAGGTATGGTGGCAATAATCCAGATATAATTAAGCGGATCGCTCAGGATAGTTGTGATTATGTAATCACTCCATCGGAGGAAGTACGTTTTAAGTAATAAATGCTAGTGAATAGGTCGCTAATTTCGAATGTCCTTGTTATTTTATCATTAGAAACTTGGGGAAAGCGTTATAATATAGATTAAAGTGCCAACAAAGACCGCTAGGAGAAAAAATGGAAAGTGAAAACCCGAGTATTATTTCCCATATTTCTGTGGGTACCAACAATTTCGAGCGCGCCGTAGTTTTCTACGACAAGGTGTTGTCAACGCTTGGTTGCAAACAGATTATGAAATATCCTGGTGCCGTTGCCTATGGCCGAGAATTTCCAGAATTTTGGGTTCAACTACCCTTAGATGGCAAGCCTGCGTCTATCGGCAATGGATCACATGTTGGTTTCATTGCCAATACGACAGAGGCAGTGCATGCGTTTCACCAAGCGGCTCTGGCGGAAGGTGGCGTAGATGATGGTGCTCCAGGGCCAAGGCCAGATTATGGAGAATCATATTATGGATGTTTTATTCGGGATCTGGATGGAAATAAAATTGAAGCAACTTTTTGGAAAGAAGAGTTATAGTTGCTGTAAGAATACCTATCAATGTCACCTACAAGGGCCGTGATCATGCGCTATCCCATTTTTCTGGTTTTCGTTTTTTGTTTGCTTTCCGGTTGTGATAATCGTTCTCAAAACATCGCACTTGGCACTTTGGAACGCGACCGTATTGCCCACACAGCAACGGTTAGTGAAGTGGTTGTCGCTCTCCCGGTTATGCCGGGAACTCAGGTGAGCAAAGGCACTCTTTTGGTGAAACTGGATGATACCTTGCAAAAAGCCCAAGTAGCAAAAGCGCAGGCAGAAGTTGCAGAGGCTAAAGCCAATCTGGACAAGCTACGTAACGGTGCTCGTAAAGAAGAAGTGGCGGCAGCCAGAGGCAGAGTCGCAGGGGCAAAAGCCACACTGGTTGAGCGCGAAGCCAATTATGAGCGTTCAATAAATTTGGTAAAACGTAAGCTGGTGAGTCGCGCTGAGCTGGATAAAACGCGTGCGGCGCGTGATTCCAGCCGCGCTAGTTTGCAAACGGCACACGAGCAACTGCTAAAACTAACCAATGGTACACGGGAAGAAGATTTGCGGATTGCGGAGGCTCGCCTTAAGGCGGTTCTGGCATCGCTTGCCAGTGGGCAGAAAAAACTTGCCGACTTAACGATTGTGGCTACCCGTGATGGCATTTTGGATGATTTGCCCTGGAACCTCGGAGAGCGAGTTACCCAGGGGAGTCCGCTTGCGATTGTACTTGCAGGTAAGGCGCCTTTCGCTCGGGTTTATGTGCCTGAGCCATATCGTGTGAAAATAAAAGTAGGCGATAAGCTTGTCGTCCGTGTTGATGGGCTAAAAAAACCGGTCGTTGGTCAACTACGCTGGATCGCGACCGAGCCCGCTTTTACGCCTTACTATGCGCTCAACCAGCAAGAGCGGTCACGTTTGATGTATTTAGCAGAAGTACAGTTGCCAAATAGTGAAGCGCATTTGCCGAACGGCGTCCCGGCTCAGGTTGAGTTACCGTGAGCGAACTTGCTATCCAGGTTACCAACCTGGATCGGAATTTTGGTGACTTGAAAGCGGTGCAAGGGCTAAACCTTGAAGTGGAAAAAAGCAGTATTTATGGATT
>QILK01000096.1 GCA_003233345.1 Gammaproteobacteria bacterium
ACCACGGGTAAATCACTGTTATAACTTACCGTGGGCAGACATTTGATACGTGCTTCTACCGATGCCAATGACCGGCTTACCCGTCGCTCAAAATCTTCAAGCAGGGAATTAACCACCTTACCCTGCTTTAAATCCTGTTCCATTTTTGCAAGCAAGCTGCGCAACTGCTGCTGGTCGGTAGTCAAACAGCTCCCAATTTTAGCGTCCAGGTTGTTGATTAGATTTGACATCGATTGATTCTAAATTAATTTTCAAGCCATTAAGGCAGCGTATTCTACCGCCTTTATCTGATTAAACCTATTCCAGCTCAAAGCGTTTGTGATAGATCTTGAGACAAGCGGCCTCTTAACCCTAAATCCTATAAAAGACACCCTAAAAAGCTTAATATTTGACCATCAGTTTTATTAAAAAACACTCTAATAATCAGGCTTTTTATGCTAAATTACACTACCAAATAAATGACTTTCGAGGAAATTTCATGGGCAATAAAATAGGCTTAATCGGGCTATTATTGGGAATAGTCGCTATTGGTGTTGCATTCTACAAATACAGCCAAACACCGCCTTCATCCAGTGCCAGTTCTAAAAATACTACTAAAACAGAATCAGGAAAAAAGGACGCTAAACCAGTGCCTAAGCCTGCTAACTAACCTGTCTATTTCGTAAATAATTTGGATTTAGGGTTTGGGTTATTATCCTTTTTTAGACCGCCCCTCTTTCTACGGTCTAGTCAGAAGTTTTTTTTCACTCCACACCGTGGCTCAGTCGCGAAAAAAATCTTCTGACTAGACCGTAGAGGGGCTTCCAGTGAATTTAATATTGTTATTCTTTTTTATAAGAAATTTTAGTTGAATTTAGGCTGGTTCTTTTCCCCGGCATTCGCCGCGCGAAGTCCGGCTACGTTGATGGTTTAGGGGCTTTTAGCTGAATTCAATGGAAGCCCGTCATCCGCGAGTCAGAAGTTTTTTTCAGCGTCATTGCAACCCCAGTTGCCTGCGCTGAAAAAAACTTCTGGCTCGCGGATGTAAAGGGCGCTGCTGAAAAGGACAATAGCCCAGAGTCCCAACAAGACAAACACTAATCATTCAAGACCGCTAGATTCACTCATAACACTTTGTTCTTGCATTATAATTCCAGACCACTGATCCATATTGATGCTATATTCAAGATAACTCACATAACTATTTACACTCAAATCAACAATAAATGGAATAAACTTAGTAACTTCGTTGTCCTTACGGTTATATAGACAAAAAACTGCTAGGTGCTATGACATTTAGAAAAAAAACGTTAATCGCCGAAATCGCCAAACACAGGCCAAGGTTGTATAAACTGTGTTTTTCGTGGACGCATAATTACTACCTGTCTGAAGACCTGGCCCAGGAAACAATTACTCAGGCTATTAACAAGATATCCAGCCTAAAAGACCCCAAAGCACTGCCACACTGGCTTAGTCAAATTCTAAGTAATAAATTCAGGAATTTTATCAAGCTCTCCCGAGATACTGATTCTATCGATGATATTATTTTAAGTGAACAGGTGACGCCAGAAACGCTATATCACCAAGATCAACTGAGAATAAAAATCAGACAGGCCATTGCCTCGCTGCCCGTCGGACAACGTATGGCGATAACACTCGCTGACCTGGAGGGCCATTCTTATATCGAAATTTCGGCAATACTTGGCACACCGATTGGAACCGTTATGAGTCGATTGAGTCGCGCACGAAAACGTCTGGCAGCATTGTTACACGATGAAGCTTGCCAACCAACAGCGAACTTGTATACGCAGGTGTTCAATGGAAAAAAATGACAAATATACTGATGAATTTCTCGATCGTTTTCTAATGGAAGATCTTGATGACGATGAAAAATCTGCGTTTCTTCGAGACCTTAACAACGATGAGTTACTGCAAAAACGCGTGTCCCAATTCGAACATTGCCGACAGATGGTTAATTTTGCCTACGACGATATTAATAAAAAAGAAAATCCATCAAAAAATATCAGCGGTCATGGTCAATGGAAAACATTGGCGGCGGCCAGTCTGTTGTTGTTCATCGGCGTCTTTAGCGGATGGATGCTGAAATCCGGGCCCTTTTCTCAACACCCCTCTTCGGAGACCTGGCGAGTTGTCTTGCATATTAATTCCAATGACACTTATCTGCAAAATACCTTGCTCGATGAAACGCAACGGCTGTTAGAGATATACCGGAAAAATAAACAGAAACTCAAGGTTGAAATAGTCGCCTATGGTAAGGGAGTCAGTCTGATTCAGCTAAGCAAGTCTCCCTATATTGAAAGAATCAATAAACTGACAAAGAAAAACCCTAACCTTACGATTGTCGCCTGTGGTCGGTCGCTAAAAAGAATCCGGGAGAATAATACCAATTTTAAAATAATGCCCAATATCAGCATCGCACCATCCGGTATTCGACAAATATTAAAACGCCAAAAACAAGGCTGGAGCTATATCCGAATTTAAAACAACAGTTCGCATTAGAATTTAGCGGAAATTATAAACCTATAACTTACTAAACGGTACTACTATGAAAATAACAAAATTTACACCAGCTTTGTTAATATTGCTTAGTGTCAGCTATAGCCCACCAGGTTTTCCAGCAAATGAAACCGGTACGTTAAAAGAAGATAAGCTGCATATAAATTCCTGGAACACGTTTGCCGACAGACTCTACAAAGTCCATCAACTGCTTATTAAGAATCGTAAAATATACACCACCGTCACTAAGGGCGGATATGCTACTGAAAAACACTTTTACAATGAAATCAGCTACTATGATTCCAAATCAAAGCGATTACTGAGTAAAATACAATGGGAAAAAAATAATAAAAAGCAAATTCATTCGATTGAAATATTTGTTTATAACCAAAACGGAAAACTGGTTCGAGACTATCTCGCCGCGTGGCTACCGCACCATCGAAATGCACCAATCCAGACCTTAATCAATCTGCACTATCAAGATGGCGACGTGGCCGCTTTTCGTCAATTTGACGCCTCCGGGAATCGCATCTATGAATTTTGCCAGGGCCATCATTTTGGCAAACCGATCGATATCCGTTTATGGGATGATCAGATATTATCGATTAATGGCAGCAAATCTGCCACGATGACTACCAGTGCATACAAATCCTGCTTTAATGACTTGTCGATATCCTCTTCACCCTTTATGAATCCTGTTAATGATCCGCTTTTGATCGCCTTTGTCACGGGCGCTTCACCGAAAAATTTTTCAACACTACCATCGCGTTCTCAAGCACTATCACGATTAACTAAAAACATTGCCAAATCCCCAAAGACAGCGGTTCATTATATTCGCCGTGGGCAATTTTATTTTAAACAGTTCGAATTTAAATTAGCAGTCGCTGACTATAC
>QILK01000046.1 GCA_003233345.1 Gammaproteobacteria bacterium
TATTACTCGGTTTGAGTACACTGCCGATTTCCATACACCATGCAACACAAGGTAACCCTCAAGTCATGCTGGACTTATCAGCATGGGTGCGTGGTGTATTGGTATTCCAGGCAAATCCAGCACTATTGGCAAATGTCGATCTTATTTTTAAAGTTCACCTGTTTTTTGGTATGACCGTATTTTTACTGTTTCCGTTTTCCAGGCTGATTCATATATGGAGCATACCCTTTGGCTACTTTGGACGCGCGTATCAAATAGTCCGCTCAAAACGCCTTGGTCGGGCCCGGATAGATTAAAGCGCGAAGTCTACTCTCAGCGTAAGTAGCCCGGACTTCGCGCAGCGAACGCCGGGGAAAAGAATAACCAACTTAAATTCAATTAATACAAGAAAACCCGCTAATCCGGTTTTTGTTGTGGTCAACAAGAATCGGGACTAATTTTCTACTTACGATTAACCTCGGCTTCAGCTTTGAGTCGACTCGCGATCCCTGTCCTCTATCACCAGAAAGAGAAGAATCGGATGCTCGCTAAATATTCTATTCTAAGCTCTTATAATTGAAATTAAAGTTACAAACAAAGAATTACATGTTACTGAAATTCTTTTAGGATATTTCAAATATATTTGGGCCGATACAAGGCCGGTATTTAAACCGGTGTCATACTCGAATCGAAAATTATAGGTGATCGCGATATTGCAGGGATTTACAATAAGTGAGTGTCCTTAGTTTCTAATCGTATAGAGCTGGCTGCGGGTTCAATTTCAAGTCGTCAGCGTGATACCGTGAAAACTACAAGCTAGGACAGGGCGCTGCAAGTGATCGAGGTCAGATATTTTTGTAATTAACGATAGTTAGCATGGTGTCCTATTAATTCGAGACGCTAAAGGACGCTAGATAAATATCAATAATCTCGTCTACGATGCCGTAGTCTTCTATCTTTACGTCTGTAATCTCTACGCTAGTGAACTCTTTTATTGACGCGTCTGTGACCTCTATTACGATGTCCGCGACGAATAGCATGACTTAACCTGGTATCATAATAGCCATGATAAGAACCATCACGATGGATTCCATGTCTATTGTATCCCCATCGGTTATAATTATCATGTCCATAGCTCCAAACCGTAATTTCCGGGAAATACTTTCCAGCGACTGTACTTCCAATTGTCATAATATTAAGTGAAAAAACAAAAATACTGGTATATATAATATGTCTAATGATTTTTTTCATGACTGGGTCACCTTTATATTACGTTAAAATCCATTATCATTCATATTAACGTCTATTTTCATTGATATCTGTCAATTATAAAAATAATTCATGACAAAATACCATACACACTAAAAGTGTAAGCATTTATTTTTAATGCGAAAATACAACTTTTATCCAGATCGCCTGCACGAAGCATTATTTTTTAATATCATGCGTTGACCAGATCAATGAAGAAGGCACATACCAGTGGCACGATAATGAAAGCCAGGTGCGATACGCCATAGCGCTACTTACAATTAGCAGGTGTTCCTGAATTACGTTGAGATATACTTAAAAAATATCTCGCCAATTCTTTGCTCGAATGGCGGTAGGGCTGGGTTTCATGAAAATACATTTTTGAAAACTCCGGGTATGGTCAATACCCGGAGCGTTGGTCTTATTTTTTTACATAGTTTTGCCGATATACAGCTTTTGTACCTTCTGTTTCGCAGTAGGTGTCAAACCGTACGCTCTCGCTATCTTCGATGGTATCCTGTTTTAGATTTGTGTGTAGCTCATCAGTGCTCTTTTTGCCATTATTGATCTGTGAAATCCACTGCTTAACCTCGGAGGGTTCAGGGATTTTCTCATTTTGGCTTTTATCAAACTCAGCGATAGCTTCAGTAGAAGCTGAGTCGAGAATCTTAGGCCATAGTTTGCTAAACAGATTTTCATTAGCATAAATATCAGCTGTATTTAGTTGACCGTTGACGGCAAATGCATAACCAATTACGTTCTGATGCTCGGACACTAGTGGTAGCAATCCTTCTTTATAGCCACTTATTTTACCTTGAAGCGCTTCGTTTTCCAATGTTAGCTGTAGACTACTGGCTGAGTCTGCTGATTTTACCTCCTTACCAACGCTTTTACACAAACGTTCCTGTTCCTTCTCTACTTCTTCCCATACTTCAGATTGGCTGTGTTTTAAACGTGCTGCCAGGCGCAATTTTTTTGACGATAAATGCTGTTTTGAACTACTAAATTCCTTTTCTGACTCCTTGCCACGTTTGTTCCAACGGCTTTGCTCAACACAAAACGAGGATATTTTTATTTTCCCTGAATTGGGTTCGAGTACCATATCCGTGGATAATACCCGGTCTTGTTTACCGCCTTTAACAATATCGCCTGCCTGAATGTATATTGTTTTGGTTATACTGAGATTTTCGATGCTCAGTTCGTTAACTTCACTTGTTTCATATACTTTCACCTTCTTTAGCTGCATCGCTTCATCCAGTGTCAGAAACGTTTTATCACTTACCCGGTCTTCACCGTGTATCAAATAGATAGAAAGGTTATTTTGGCTATAGGGTCCAGTAATGATGTGTTCGTTAGTCGGGATGCTATTTGCTTGCATGATATTTCTCCAATAAACATTTTGACGGGGACTCTAACGCGGGAATTTTCGATTCGGGTGAAAATAAATTTTGATTTTACAAAATACTTGCATTACTGTTAATGTTTATCAGCATGCCGAAAAATTATGTCGCTAAAATTGAATTCAGTCTTAATCTATCAGGTATTCACAATGAAAAAACACGCAGTACTTATTTTTGGTTTATTTGTCGCAATCAACATTATCTCAAGCGCTGTAAATATATCGCATGCAACACAGTTGAAGCAATTGGATAAAAATGCTAACGCTGTCATTCCCGATATTGCCACCGGTAAGTCTATCAAATTATCAGGACCTTCCGGTGGTTCAGAACATGACTATAATCGTGAACCAACTGCTGATAAAAAACTAATATTATATTGGTTTGTACTACCCATACTATTGCTGATCGGTGTTCTGGCGATTTTATCCTATTTCTCCAGGAGACCAGGAAATGTCGGGCTTTATGACAATAAGCTGAAACATTGCCAAAGCAAAAAAAACTGTGTTTGCAGTGAATTTATCCTCACTGAAGGTGGAGATAAAAAATCTGCTATTGATCCGATTGCAATGGACAAACTGGACGACCAGGTTTGGGAGAAAATCAAACAGATTATCTTAGCTAGTGGTGGAAAAATAATGAAAGACGATGATAAATATATCTGGGCGACGTTTAGAACCAGAATATTCCGGTTTACTGATGATTTGGAAATTCGTCTGGATAAACATAATCATGTTCTTCATATCAGATCGGCATCTAGGGTACTAACAGGAGAAGACTGGTCAATTTAAAGAAGGCGCTTCAGGCAATCAGTGATACCAGCAAGTAAATTTATTGTGCTTTGCGATAACCGCCTGGACATTAATTCGAATATGGTTAGAATAATGAATTAGCATATTGTTCTTATGAGGCAAAAATGAAGCCATGCAAGCAAATCAGCCGATTTAGTCTTCTATTTTTTTTTACAATCATCTGTTTATTACCCTCCTGTGAAAAATCTGAGAAAAAATTTGAGGTTGCCGAACCGCTGGGGATCGAGGATATCGCCCGTATTTCTTTTGATTCACTAAAAAGCAACGATATCGAGCTGTTTAAAAAAATTATT
>QILK01000242.1 GCA_003233345.1 Gammaproteobacteria bacterium
ACCGAAGACAGGCAATTCATCCATATTGACCCGAAACGCGCTGCAAACACCCCTTTTGGCGGTACAGTTGCTCACGGCATGTTGACTTTATCCCTGCTGCCTTACTTTTACGAACAATCCGGTATTCAGCTCCGGGATATTCAGATGCAGATTAATTATGGCTTTGATAAAATTCGATTTTTATCCCCCGTCAAAGTCAATAACGAAATCAATGCAAGCTTTACCCTGCTTGAATTTAGCAACCCAAAACCCGCTCAGTTAAAGCTCAAATTCAAAGTTAGTGTTGGTATAAAAGGTAAGGAAACACCTGGGTTAATTGGTGAATGGTTGGCGCTGATAATTGAATAGAAAATATTTGCTGCGGCAGCGTTAAATTACCAACAAATAAACCAGCTTATACTCTGGCACGAATTTTCAGAGGTTTTCGGAACAGCGTCAAGCTCTCGAAACCTCGTCATGGAAATAACAGCGGCATAATTAAAATGGTTTTTGAAAAGCAGCACTATGAGAAGCTAGCAAGTGTCTAGAAAACTAGGGGCTTGTCACAATATCACTTCTGTATTGGAATTCAGGACAGTTAATTAATGGGGATTCCTAAGAAACTAAAAATATTCTGGGTCCTGCCAAAAGCCGAACTTACACAATGACTCAAAACGTCTGTGAATTCAACCGGTCGTAGTTCTTAGCTAAGATCTCTCAGAACAGAATCCCGTGTAGTTGCAGAGGAGCACCTCTATTAATTCTGAATGTGTCAGATTGAGATTAAAAATTTGACAATTCAAGGCGTGAAAAGCATGTAATAGCTTGCTATTGGCAAGTTTCACGGCGCAGAAGCGACGAATTTTAGACTCAAGATGCGCGTTCATTGAATTAATAGAGGTGCCCATAAGGTAATTATTAGGTTCGGAACATGACCTGATCGAAGTTCCACAACTTCTTGTACAGAGATCTGACTTGATTCTCATCGACTTTTACCTGTTGCGCGATGTCGGCCAGACTACTATGACCATTCATAGCTTTATATATTGAAAGCTCGTTCGAACTGATATTAAAAAGCAAGTCAGCATAGCCATGGGTTGGATTCCACAACTGTGCCGCATAGCCTTTTGGCGGTGCAAGCATGTTGATCCGAGCACCGGGGAAAAGTTCCGGCTTGAGGTGTCTCCATTTATCGCCATCAATTGACGCCTTGCTTGCCCCATCGTGATGGGCATGTGCGGCCACAAAACGATGTGTAATCATCGTGCCGCGAAACAGCTCCATTGCTGAATAAGCTTTTTCGTTGCTCGCTTCGTCGAAAGACCCAAACTCGTTAGTCTGGCCCAATCCAGAAAACTGTGGCAGGTAGGGCGCTTGATGTAACCACCGCTCCAAGCCAATGTCACACTTTTCTAGCAAATCATATAGCTGGGGGACCGAATAGGATCGGTCTGATGGATGCAACAGTGCATCTGCTATCCCATTGCGAGACTTTAGATCATTGGTCGTAGAGCGAAACATTTGTATCGGGTGACTTGCCGGCATCGAGTCGATCAATGCTCTAAGTGTGTCTAGATGCAGGTCATTCGTTTCCACGCCAAGAAGCCGGCAAAGTTCTTGCATTATGTATACACCGGCCCTTCCATATTCAGCATACACCATCAAGTACAACCGACCATCCGGCTTTAGGGCATTCTTAAGCGACCTCAAGCCAAGTTCTGGGTAAGCTAAATGATGAAGAACTCCTGTACATATGATTAGGTCGAATTGCCTATCGAGCCTATCAGTATCTTCTATCGCGAGCTGAACCAACTCGAGATTACCGATCTTATATCTATCTTTGAGTTGTCTCGAGTGATCCAAACTTGCCTTCGTAATATCAGTGCCAATAATGTGTGAGTTAGGACTCAGTAGCGCGTACTTTGCTGCCTGAGACGTCCCGCAACCTGCGACCAAAACCTCAAGGCCAGAATCATCGTTTCGATCCGGCCAATACAACGGTAAAAAATGGGATGGTGCTCCATCGAGCGTGGCATGGCCTTTCTTAAAGCTATTGAGATCTATTTCCGGCGCCGGATACGGATACTTCCCATAGAAACGGGATAAGTCATTATAATTCGTAGTTTTCTTATCTGTGGACATCTAATCT
This sequence comes from Gammaproteobacteria bacterium, assembly GCA_003233345.1. Lineage (GTDB taxonomy): Bacteria > Pseudomonadota > Gammaproteobacteria > SZUA-21 > SZUA-21 > SZUA-21. The sequence goes on from QILK01000242.1 coordinate 2,129, forward strand.
ACTTCAATTATGAATAGAAGTTTAAATGCTATGCTACTTCTTATTTCGGGTCAACAGCAATCAATTGCTTGGCTAGTAGCACCTAACACATCCCGCTTGTTTTAAATTCTTTTACATGGGTAGTAATCCACCCCAATCAAATGTACACCTACAGCCCCCCCTTTGGTAGCACCGTCGCCCACGGTATGTTGGCATTATCCCCTACTGCCTTATTTTTATGAAAAACCTAGCATTCAACTACGCAATATTCAAATGCACGTTAATTATGGCTTTTGATAAAATTCAATTTTTAGCCTCGGTCAAAGTCAATAGCGAAATCAACACAAGCGTTAATTGGTGAATGGTTGGCGCTGATAATTGAATAAGATAAAACTTGACCCGGCAGTATTAAATTACCAGCAACTCAGTCCGCCTAAACTCATAAGCACTGCAATTTCCGATATAATATAGCGTTAGAGAAATGCCACTAAAAGCTTGTGCGGAGTGTATATGAGCGAACGGGAAGTCATGGAGTATGATGTTGTTGTTGTAGGTGCAGGTCCTGCCGGCCTCGCCTGCGCCATACGTCTGAAACAACTGGATGCTGATCGCAGTGTTTGTATTATCGAAAAAGCCGCTGAAATTGGTGCGCAGATCCTCTCAGGCGCGGTCATAGAACCGCAACCACTGGATGATCTGCTTCCGGGTTGGCGCGAGAATAAACCCCCGCATTGTATTCCGGTCACGAATGACCGCTTTACGCTATTGAGTGATACTGGCTCCACAAAACTGCCTACCCCGCCGCAAAGCAATAACCACGGAAACTTCATTGTCTCCCTCGGTGCCTTGTGTGCCTGGCTGGCACCGCAGGCGGAAGCGCTGGGTGTCGATATTTTCCCCGGTTATGCCGCTTCCGGAATTCACTATTCTCAGGATGGCAGTGTTGGCGGAGTAATTATCGGCGACATGGGTATTGCCATGGATGGTAGCCAAAAATCCAGCTATATGGAAGGCATTGAAATCCACGCCCCGTTGACAATACTTTCCGAAGGTTGCCGTGGACACCTGAGCAAACAACTGATTCAAAAATTCAATCTCGATGCCGACGCTGACCCGCAGACCTATGGCATCGGTATCAAAGAACTCTGGCAAGTAAAACCGGGTAAAAGCCAACCGGGCACAGTTGCACACAGCATTGGCTGGCCCTTAGATAAAAACACTTATGGCGGCAGCTTTATTTACCACCTGG
>QILK01000172.1 GCA_003233345.1 Gammaproteobacteria bacterium
ATGTGTTGAAATCGAGTTATCCAAAGGGATATAAAATGTACCGTCTTGGTATTTTATGGGCGCTTTATCCTGGGCTCCTGCAAGAGAAAGGCGGGGTGGGTTATCTCCCTCTTTAATGACTACAGAGGGATTACGGTTAATGAGTAATTGGGTTAACTCTTCATCGTTAAGTTGACGGTATTCGGATTCAAGCTGGTGGGGCTGGTTTGGCGAAATTGAGAGTGCGCCAGCACACTCTCCACCAATAGCACGAAGTAATGCAAAATCATTGTCGACACTGATTTTTTTTTCGCGGCAAATACGGTTGCGGCTATCAGCCTCCGGTAATAGATTCGCAAAATAGTAATGGGCGATGTGACGGTTGGTACCGGGTTCAAAGGCTTCTGTTTGCAAAGGTAATGTTTTTGAAACGGGAAAACGAATAGGGTTTTCCAGCCATTCATCCGAATACTGAAAGCCTATTTCACTATGTTCATTACACCATAAATAACCGACATGATGACCATTAGTCCAAACATTTAGCGTGTCGTCATACATCTAAAAGATCAGCCTTACTGAGTCGGTAGTTTTTAGGGGAAATGGCAACTTCAAGCCCATAGGTTTTTAGTGCAGTAAGGGCTTTGCCAATTTGACAATTATTCCCTCGTTCAAAATTAGATAAGAATCTAAGGCTAAGTCCAGAGAGGTCTTTGACGGTATCTAACGTTGCCTTCTGATTTTTTCGGTGATGACGCGCAAGTGCACCAATAGCTTCTATATCGGTAAAAGTACCGTAGGGCGACAGGATACGGAGTGTGTTTTTTGGATAAATGTGTAGGCTTAGACCAAGCTGATCTAAATATTGTAATGTTTTGTCAAAGAATGCAGTTTGTTTTCCGCGTTCGATTTCGGAGATAAAACGTTCACCAAGAGATACAAAATGGCTAGTATTGTTGATGGTTGAGGCTTGTTCTCGACGACACTCACGAAGATAATGCCCTAGTTGCTCAGGATTATGAACATTTTTTACTCTATCTGTGGGGAAGGGTATAGCCATAATTATTACCGATACGTATAAAACAAACTCAAACTGGCCTTTGAAGAAAAAATATTACCGATATGTAAATAATAGGGTGATTGATCTGGTTTTGCAATAGATATTCCCGATATGTAAATAATTAGATTTTAATATCAGTAGGTTAAGGGTGAAATGGGTAGGTTAGTGCAGATTATAGAATTGAATTTATAGGACACGCATAAGTTCGGCGAGCTAATAGGGGGCTGAAGTCAGGCCGAACTATAAAATGAGTCAGATCTGGCCTAATAATCATTTAAAGATAAAAGTGGGTGCCTCACATATTTTATTAGCTTAACCATTAAATTATTCGACGGCCGGTCTGTGCCCGAGAAATAATTTTTAGCTATTGTAATATTTATCAGCTCGACCTGTTTTCGAAGCATAATTGTACCTACTACATTTAGTTTTATATTCCTCTTGAAGACCTGTATACAGGTGTTATAATAAGCACCAGTAAACAGCACCTATTGGAGTAGACTCACATGGCTATCAAATTTTCCGAAGATATAGTTCCCCTGTCAGATTTGAAAGTTAACCCTGGAAAAATAGTAAGTCGAGCGCAAGATACTCGCAGGCCAATATTATTGACAAGCAGAGGTCGTGGGGTAGCAGTAGTACAAGGCTTAGAGGAATATGAAAATCTAGAGGAGGAACGGGAATTTATGAGGGCTGTGGCCCAGGGTTTAGTGGATATAAAAGAAGGCAAAGAACAAAGTCTCGAAGAGGTTAAAAAGAAGTTGGGTCTTAAAGCTTGAAGATTTTAATATCTGATTCTGCCTATAATGATTTTGAAGCAATAATAAAATATTACCCTGAGGAAGGTGCCTCCCATATAGGCGGGCAGTTTATAGCGAGCATAATTGAGCATATAGAAACGATACCCGCAAACCCTGATATTGGCAGAAAAGTGCCTGAGTTCAATACTGATAAAATTCGTGAATTAATTCATGGTCCATTTAGGGTTGTGTATTTACGAGAAAAGCTATGCATTCATGTAGTCAGGGTTTGGCAAAGTGAACGGCTGCTTAAATTAGAGAATACACCGGCTGAAAGCGAAATATAACAAACAAAGATAGGTCGCACGCAGCCACGACTCCCGCTAACATGATATGTCTTTATGAAATCAAATTATAAAGTTGATTTTCTATGTTTGAGAATCGTCAGCGTGTTTTGCCTCTACATACATGTTTCTGATTTAGATTAAGTAAGTGGGCTAATACTAGCTGGTGCAAATAAGCAGGGTTGTTCCTAACCAAGGGTCAATATAATAAATTTGTGACGCATTGCATATAGAACCAATTGGTTCAGATTTTTGTTCCACATTAATAATTTATAGGACACGCATAAGTTTGGCGAGCTAATAGGGGAAGCCGTGTTTTATAATTATCATCTTCGCACCGCAGCAGGAACAAACCCATTGAGGTCGTTTTTTCGATCAGGCCAAGGCTCGATTCGGATCAAGCCGGAGTAACAACTGTAGCAACGGAGAACGGGTTAAAGAACCAAGATTGCTATAATTGACTACTTAAATGGTCATTAATTGATAATATGACCGTTAAAATAGTCACATAACTTGACTCAACATACATTTACTGCTAATTTTGACTAAATAAATAGTCATTATAATACTTAATGACCATTTTAATAGACACTTTAACCGACTACTATCATGACAAAACAGAGAATCTATTCAAAATATGCCTTAGAAGCTGCCACCTTACTCGGAGAGCAGGTAAAGCTTGGACGCAAGCAGCGTAAGTGGAGCGAAAAAAATCTGGCTGAACGCGCTGGTATTTCCAGAGCTACCTTGCAGAAAATCGAAAAAGGCGAGATGAACTGTGCCATTGGTCTGTTTTTTGAGGTCGCTATGCTCGTGGGCGTGAACCTGTTTGAACAGGAAAAACTCTCGCTTTCAAGACATATCGAACAGACAAAAGACAAGATCGCCTTGCTACCTAAGCGTATCAAGGTAAAGACAAAGACGGTGCAGGATGACTTCTGAAAAGCACGATAACGAAGCATTTGTCTGGATATGGCTGCCGGGAGAAATTGAACCGATTGTAGCGGGCCGGTTAGAAGCGGATAACGGTAATCTTTTGTTCAATTACGGTAGAAGCTACCTTGAGCGGATCAATGACACAAAACCAGCCATTTCAATTTACGAGCCTGAACTACCCTTAAAGACCGGGAGTTTGCCCTTGCTGGATTTGCTGAGCATGCCCGGCTGTATTCGTGATGGCGCCCCCGATGCCTGGGGGCGGCGGGTGATTATTAATAAAAA
>QILK01000091.1 GCA_003233345.1 Gammaproteobacteria bacterium
TGGTATTATTGCTCATATCATTTACTTTTTCTCTATCCACCAATGCCGCGATGAAGGTCAAGGTGGGCAATGTTGATATTTATTTTTCAGTACTACCTTCTCAGATTATTTTAACTTACCCCAAGGGCAATCCTGCAAGAGACATGCATGGTGGCGTTCCTAAGCAACTGCAGCACCACCTAATGGTGTCGGTGCTGGATTCAAAAACCCATAAGCGAATACCCGGGGTAATCGTTACTGTCAAGGTAGAGAGTGTTGGTAAAAAGGTGGTGACAAAGAAACTCGAACCAATGTTAATGAATGGTGTATTTACCTATGGAAAATATTTTAAGCTCGACAATGGCGCACATTTTATTGCCAAAGTCACTGTAAAATTACCGAACAAGAAGACAGCTATATCAGCCCAGTTTGACTGGTGGAATATACATATTGCCAAACGGGGTTTGAGTGGAACCGGAGGTGTCAATTAAATCGAATTAAAAATAAGTTTTTTCAATCTTAAAATCATGCACGCTTTATTTGCAGAATATTTGCACTTTTTCCCATAATGACCAACGCGGAATTGCATATTATTGTGCTGTACTGGTATTTGTATAAATATAACTTGTAGATATTTTACAAATACCAGGGGTAGTTTATGGAACAACTGATTAAATCTTTTCGCTTATGGCTCCAGCGAGCTACATTTTTTCGTATTATGGTTATTGGATTTGTCATTATTATTCTGCAAATACCCGTCCAGATGATAGATCATTTAATCTATGAACGGCAAGCAACCAAACAAGGCGCGATCAAGGATATTTCCAGTAAATGGGGGGGTAAGCAAAGTATTATCGGACCTAAACTGGTTGTCCCTTATATTCGTACAACCACGGTCGAAAACAAACTAGGGAAAATGCGCGAGGTTAAGTCAAAGCATTATGCCATTTTTTTACCGGATACGTTTAGTGCAAAAAGTATTGTCACAAACAAGACCCGTTATCGTGGCATATTCGAGGTAGCGTTATATCAAGCAGATATTGTTTTAAGCGGTAAATACTCTAAACCAGATTTCAGCAAGTGGGGGATCGAGGCAAGCGCGGTTTTGTGGGATGAAGCCGAACTGGTCGTCGAGGTAGCGGACGCCCACGCGATACGCAAGCAGGTGTATCTAAAATGGAATCAAAAGTCCATACCCTTTGAACCTGGATTGGGTAAGACACAAAAACAGGGTAATGGGTTTCACTTGCCGCTTAAGTCGCTACTTGATGTGGAAAAATATAATTACACGATCAACTTGTTTATTAATGGCAGTGAGCAATTATTTGTGACCCCGGTTGGCAAGGATTCCTCAATAACGATCAGTGCTAACTGGCCAGATCCCAGCTTTCAGGGAAAATGGTTGCCGAGCGAGCGTCCTATTACCAAAGACCGATTCAAAGACCGATTCGATGCGCATTGGGATGTGCCCTATATTAGTCGTAATTATCCTCAGAGCTGGTTAAATGATAATTTTAGTGACACCGTGTTGGCCTATTCTTCGGTGGGTGTCAAGTTTATCTCGCCGGTTGATAATTATCGCATGAGTATCCGTAGCATTAAATATGCCTTCGTATTCTTGCTACTGACGTTTACATCAATCTGGTTAATCGAAATTATATCCAAGCGTCGGGTTCATTTGATTCAGTATTTATTTATTGGTTTAGGTATGTCGTTTTTCTTTCTGCTTTTACTTTCGTTGTCAGAGCATATAGGATTTGGGTGGGCGTATATGATCGCCAGTGTATCGGTAATATCGGTGGTCACGGCCTATTCAAAAGCAGCGCTAAAAACGTCTAAACGGGCGGCGATTATCGGGTTTGGCATTACCCTGCTATATGGTTATCTTTATACACTGTTGCTTGAGCAAAATTATTCATTGTTAATAGGCTCGGTCGGGGTATTTATGGCATTGACACTGGTCATGTTCTTAACCCGGAATATTGATTGGTATGCGCTCGGCAAGCCTGATGGCAGTGAGGTTGAAGAAACGAAATAAAACAGATTGAAACTCAGATAATATGAGGAAAAATCCCGGACCTCGTCGAAATATAGTATAAAAGACGAGGTCTGGGCTATTGGCGGGATAGTTATTATGCTTTTATTATTCGCAACAGAGGTATTCAGGTTACCATCAGTCTTGACAAGTCTCGTCTATTTATTTAGGCTAACAATGAAGCGCCGATTTGACTTCAGATTTTTATGAACTCAGCTTGCGGGCGCTCAATAAATACCGCTAAAGCGAGGCCACTTCAAGGTCAATCAGCCTGCTTTAGTCATCCTAAGCGGGTTTTTTTACGTCCGCATTATTTGAATATAGTTTAGTTAATCAGGAGGCAGGTATGAGTGATCAGCAGCACTTTGATACAATGGCGGTCAGGGCTGGACAGACTCGTACGCATGAAGGCGAGCATTCTGAACCGATATTTACCACGTCGAGTTATGTTTTTAGCTCGGCGGCGGAAGCGGCCGCTATTTTTTCCGGCCAGCAAACAGGTAATATATATTCGCGTTTTACCAATCCCACCGTTTCAACCTTTGAGCAGCGACTGGCAGCGCTCGAAGGCGCAGAATCCTGTGTGGCAACCGCGTCAGGGATGGCGGCCATTATGTCGACCTGTGTGGGCTTGTTAAAACAGGGCGACCATATCGTGTCATCGCGGAGTATATTTGGCAGTACTGTATTACTGTTTAACAATTTTATCGCTAAATTTGGCGTGCAAATTAGCTATGTTGATCAAAGCGACCTGGAAAGTTGGGAACAGGCGATCAAGCCGAATACCGTGTTTCTTTTTTTAGAAACGCCGTCAAATCCGCTCACGGAAATTGCCGATATCGTTGCGCTCGCCGATCTGGCCCATCGTCGGCAATGCTTGCTGGTGGTAGACAACTGTTTTTGTACGCCGGTTTTACAAAAGCCGTTGGCGCTTGGTGCCGATATCGTTATTCATTCGGCAACCAAGTATCTTGATGGCCAAGGCAGATCGATTGGTGGTGCAGTGGTCGGTTCAAAAGAAATTGTTGGCGAAAAAATTTATGCAGTATTGCGAACAACGGGTCCGACATTAAGTCCCTTTAGTGCCTGGATATTTTTAAAAGGCTTGGAAACTTTATCAATCCGTATGAAAGCGCATTCGCAAGGTGCGCACGAATTGGCACAATGGCTGGAACAGCAAAAACAAGTGGAACGGGTTTTTTATCCAGGTTTGCCCTCGCATCCCCAGCACCAACTGGCCTGCCAGCAAATGAGTGGTTTTGGCGGGA
>QILK01000023.1 GCA_003233345.1 Gammaproteobacteria bacterium
GATACAAAATAGGCGATACAGTAAAACCCGATTACTATTATAGTAACAAGGATAATCCAGTCCAGGGTAGAAGGGCTACCATCAATGACTAGCAAAAAGGCAAGATAGATATCAATCCCGATACCAATTACACCAAGCATGAGTATAAATACCGTCCGGCTAGCGATACTATTGAGGTTTAAGCGCATGGTTCAGATACCACGGTTGCCGTAAAAATGTAACCACTGTTGCGGATGGTTTTAATCAGCGTTGGTTGCTTTGAATCAGATTCTACTTTTTGCCGCAATCGACTGAGTAATACGTCGATGCTGCGATCAAAGGGTTCGGCCGCGTGGCCTTTGGTCAAGTCGAGTAATTGATCTCTGCTTAATACCACTTGCGGGTGATCGACAAAGCAAAGTAGTAGGTCAAACTCGCTGGACGTTAATGAAATAAGTACTTTATTGCTATTGAGCAATTCCCGTTTTGCCGGATTTAAAACCCATTCATTAAACTGATAACAAATATTTTTGTAGAGATTTTGTATCGGGTTTTGTTGGTCGGGATGCTTAGCGTTTCGCCTCAGTACCGCACGAATTCGTGCCAGCAACTCCCGCGGATTAAAGGGTTTAGGTAGATAGTCGTCTGCGCCGATTTCCAGCCCGACAATACGGTCAGTATCGTCACTAACGGCAGATAACATAATAACCGGTATAGAAGATTCAGCCCGTATTCTTTTACAAAAACTGAGTCCATCCTCGCCCGGCATCATTATATCGAGAACCAACAGATCAAACTTGTCTGAAGCTAGTTTTTTATCTGCTTCAATAGTATTGCTAGCAAGTTCAATTTGAAAATTATGCTTTTGCAAAAAATCACAGAGGAGATTAAGAATTTCTTTGTCATCATCTATGATTAGTACGCGCGGTGAGGTATTCATAAATATCTATTTTAGCGTAAAGCCAGCATAAAATCTAAATACTGTGTAACAAACTATTTCAAACAGCGTAATTGAAATAGTTTGTTACAATTTGTTAAGCACTGGAAATAGCCAGGGCATACTTGAATGTTACCATTCCTGATAGCAAAACTATTTTATCAGGAGGTTACCCGTATGACATTTTCAATATTGGATTATATGATCGGTTTATTATTACTCGGCGCGATGATACATATTGCTTCATCACGAATCGGAATTCACTTTCCTACTATTTTTGGCTCGACACCTAAAATAAATCTGATCTATGGAATAATTGTCGCGATAATTGCGATTGAGTTGTATATCTATAAATACGGTTTAATGGCGACGATAAATAACTCGTTATTAATGGGACTAATCGATATGTTGCTAGCGTATAGTATTTTCGGTCGCTGGCTACACAACAAGCTAGAAAAATTTATCAGCAGAACCACCTAAAAGATAAGGTAGCCCGGACTTCGCGCAGCGAACGCCGGGGACAAGGAATAGGGGTCGAAATTCAATTAAAGCAGGCGAAAGCGCAAGGTGGTCGGTAGCTGATTAAGATAGAGACAAGTAGGATGTTCGTTCTCCCGGCGTTCGCTGCGCGAAGTCCGGGCTACCTGTTCTATCAATTTCTGATCGCTGAGCGCCCTGGGTCTATTCTCGCCCCCTGAGCCTGATTGATCAGCGCATTTATGGGACTCATTTCCGCTTCAGGTCTAAGTTGCTCGGCGGTTAGTGAGTGACTGAGCAACTCCACCCTAAAAATACCATTGTCACGGTGTAGACGAAATTCGGCATGGCAAGGTTTACAGTAAGCAATATCACCGTCACGGGTGCTTTGAGTGACAGTAATCACCGGGCCACATTTGGGGCAGGTAACCATGGCGGTATTGATATCGGAGTGGCCTATTATATGATTGATAGCATCACTTTGTTGCGGGTCGATAAAATAATCCAGTATTGTGCCGTCAAATTGTATATCTTTTTCTTGTTTCATTTTGGCGAAAGCAATATCAATTGACATGCCCTGTCGATAGGGGCGAGTGCTGGTCATGGCATCGAAGGTGTCTGCGATACTGATGATGCGCGCATCGATGGATATATTATCCTGATGAAGTTTATCAGGGTAACCTTGACCGTCTATCCTTTCATGGTGATGGCGGATCGCATTATAGACCAAAATTCCGAGCGGATGTTGTTTAATTATTTCTGAACCGATTGCAGGATGCGTCTTGATGGTGTCATATTCTTTTGTGGTCAGTGATTCCGGTTTGATTAACGTCGCATCGGGTATCCCAATTTTTCCTAAATCATGAAGAAAACCACCCAGTGTAATGCGGGTGATTTCGCTGGTAGAAAGACCTATCCGTGTTGCTAGTAGTTTGGCATATTGGGAGACACGCCACAGATGTCCTCCAGTGTAAGGGTCGCGTGCTTCAACAACTGACGCCATCACCAGTAAAGACTTGAGTAAATTTTCATTAATTTGTATTTTCATCGGCTTGATTGTCGCTAGTTTTTTTGGTCTTGTTGGTATGACTCTTGATTTATTTCGCTTGATTTTTAATTTAGTTTATTTATTAACTTGACGATATTCATCCAGGATATTCAGCCAGTCATTCTGGAAAGCCTGAGTGGGTTTTATATTCTACTTGTGTCGTAGTAAAGTCAAGCGTTGCGTTTTTTCCCGTGCGATACAATAGATTAATATTATAAAAATAAAGTTATTAGTTAAGCTTAACTTAAAGATCATATCGTTCATCAAATGTTAACAGGCGGTATACGTTGGGCTGCCTTATAGCAGCCCGCGATCGTGCGGATAGATTTGTATAAATGATAACGTTAAAAAATAGCGTCGAAATAAGCCGACTTCCAATTTCACGTCAATTTTTGTGTAGATCAACGAGTATTCGCAAATAATCTTTTACGTCAGACATTTCGGCTTGCAGATTTTTTAGTTCCTGTTGTACCAGGCTTTCTTCATATTCGAGAAAATGAATGAGTGCCTCGCGTAGTAGCTGGCTACGACTCCATCCGTGTTTCAGGCAGTACTTATCCATCTTTTCTGATAGGGATTTTTGAATTTTTGTCCTTTCCAGGATGTTATATTTTTCATTTTTCATAATTTATATATTCATATAAAACAGTAAGTTAAAAAATAAGGCCACTAGTAAAATATATATAAAACAATAATATACATAGTAACAGTGGCATAACAAAAATTCAATATAA
>QILK01000027.1 GCA_003233345.1 Gammaproteobacteria bacterium
CATCTGCAGTTATTACCGTTCAAACTCAATTAATCTGATTTTTACACTAAAAGTGCAAATACACTACGCGTTCAGCAGATTAAACACCTAGATAAATATATATTTCCTAAACCGGTAATAATTCTACTGGCATTCAATAATTCTTTGGAGAAGTAGATGGCTGAATTTAGCAATAATAATATTATTCCAATTGGTGCTGGCGCACCGAACTGGATCCAATCAAACATTGAGGTTTCAGGTGTAAACTCGATAAGAGACATCAGCGTACGTCTTGATATTGACCATACTTATACCAGCGACTTGACCATCGGTCTGTTTGCACCGAGTGGCAAAGGCGTCATTTTAATCGATCGAAGAGGCGGAGATGGCAATAATATTAAAAATACCCGTTTTGACGACAGCGCAGATTTCCCGATTTCGATGGTGCAGGCACCCTTTAACGGAAATTTTAAACCAGAAGGAAATTTATCCAAGTTCGACGGTGAAAACGCTAACGGCATTTGGTCGCTACGTATTATAGACTCCGAATATCGAGATGGCGGGTTTCTAAATGAATGGTCTATTTCAACTCGAGACATCAGTGTTCTGACTTCCAATTATACAATACAGATAAATTTTCTCGGCGGACTATCCGCAACTCAAATGTCAATATTTACCGATGCAGCGAATCGATGGGCAGACATTATCACCGATGATTTGACACTGGCGATAGATGCAAAAGGTGAGGCGATCGACGGCGTTGGCAGTATATTAGGTCAAGCGGGGCCAAGATCGGTAACGCCGGGCACACTGTTCCCGAATACCGGCATCATGGACTTTGACACCGCTGATTTGGCGGCGATGGAGGCAAATGGCAGCCTCTTTAACGTCGTCTTACACGAAATAGGACATGTAATAGGGATAGGGGCTCTTTGGCCTGCAAACAATCTTGTTGAAGGCAGAGGGACATCGAATCCGCTATTTGTTGGCCGCAACGCCATGGTCGAATACGGCAAATTGCTCGGACAAGGCCCTACCAAGGTTCCTGCTGCCAATACTGGCGGCCCTGGTACGATTGAAAGTCACTGGCGCGAAACGGTATTTGGCAACGAACTGATGACCGGTTACACCGACCAAGGACTGTTACCTATAAGTCGCTTAACCGTCGCCATGCTTGAAGATATGGGTTACCAGGTAAACTACGATGCAGCCGACCCTTATGTTATTCCCAGTCAGCGGGTGTTGTCAGCGCTGGTCGCGGCGAGTGCCAGAAAACGTAAATTACATGTCAGCCGTCCCGTTTGCGAAGGCCTACCCGCACACTAGCCCATATTAACCAATAACAGGGTATAAGGAGCATAGACTTTATACCCTTGGTTTTTGCGGAAAATTACCTACAGGTATTATCCTTTTTTAGAACGCCCCACTTTCTACGGTCAATCAGAAGTTTTTCAGCCACATTGCAATCCCCGCATATTCCGATAGTTAAATTTAACCTGGCTCTATAAATAGTCCATTCAGCTTATGTTTTTTTCGCCTGTGCGGGATGATAATCGGGTTATAACTTAGAGGATATCTGCTGACAGATAAATAACAATATGATAAAAACCTTACCACCTATTTCACATCACTATTACCTGGTATTTTTAATTATCGGGATACTGGCACTTTCAGGCTGTTCAGTACGAGCTAATAAACTCCGCCCGACCAGTACCGTACAAACGGCAGATAATAACGCTGCATTATCGCTAATAACATCTGCATCTCCCAAAGCATCTCGTGCAAATCAAGGGGGGTTCTATTTGCTGGAAAATGGAATTGATGCGTTAGCTACTATTATCTATCTTAGCAAGCAGGCTGACACATCGCTTGACCTGCAATACTGGAGTTTTCACAATGACCGTACCGGTAAACTGATTGCCTGGCATCTCTTAAAAGCCGGTGACCGTGGCGTAAAAGTGCGGATATTGCTTGACGATTTTATGGCCCACGGTGGAAACGCGTTAATCCGGGTTCTCGATGCCCACCCCAATATTGATGTCAGATTGTTTAACAAAATGTCGCGCGTCAAAGTATTACGTCCCGTTGCCATGGTAGTACGCTTTAGAAAAATAAACCGGCGTATGCACAACAAGGTTTTTGTTGCTGATAATCGAGTGGCCATAGTCGGTGGCCGAAATATTGGTGATGCCTATTATATGGCAAAAAAAAGCTATCTTTACCAAGATCTGGATGTCCTCACCATTGGCTCCGTGGTGAAAAAAATCTCACAAAGCTTTGATACCTACTGGAATTCAAAATGGTCCGTTGGTAATACCAATACAATGATTTACACCAAAAATTCTGTTTTATATGACTCGATTAATCAAACCAGGCGAAAACTAAAGCGTAATAAGCAAAAACTTTTTCAATCAGGATACGGAAAATTATTGCGTAAAAAACCAATAGCCCGCATTTTTAACCACCCGTCTAAATATTTCACCTGGGCTAACTATAAAGTACTCTATGACCCGCCTTCAAAGGTAAAGGGTATTCGGAAAAAAAGCGGTAATTTTCTAGAATACAAAATGACTACACACATGGCCAAAGCAAATTCCAACATCAAGATTTTTACACCTTATTTTATACCGCAAAGTTTTGGTATGCGATGGATAAAAAATCTCAATAAAAAATCAGTTGAGTTATCGGTAATTACCAATTCGTTTGCCGCTAACGATGTCGCTATTTCGCATGGCGGCTATCAAAGATATAGACGCCGATTGCTTAAAAATGGCGTGAAATTATATGAGTTCAGACCCGATGCTTTAACTAAAAAACGCGCAAACATTACCTGGTATAAGCAAAAGCCGAAAACCCGATTGCACGCGAAAGCGATGGTGATTGACGATCGCTATGTCTATGTCGGTTCTGTTAACCTGACACCTCGTTCTCGTTATATGAATACCGAAATCAGTATTATGATCGACAGTGACTCGCTAGCCAGAAAAGTGTCAGGAATATTCGAAAAACTGACTCGCCCAGAGAACAGTTATCTGGTCAAACTGGAAAAATCTAATAAACGACTCGTTTGGTTTGGTAAATTAAAAGGTAAACTACAGCGAACAAACAGGGAGCCCGATGTCAGCTTACTCAAACAATTGAGTGTAACGGTTATAAACGTGTTGCCATTCGAAGGATTATTCTGACACGCGTC
>QILK01000227.1 GCA_003233345.1 Gammaproteobacteria bacterium
TTTTACCGTAAATTTGTAGCCCGGACTTCGCACAGCGAACGCCGGGAAACGAACATTGTGACAACAGCAAAACCAGATGTACCAGATGTACCAGATGTACGTCTGAGAAAGGGTTGTAATGTTTTTGTTGAATTTAAGAAAATTATTTTTTTTCCCGGCGTTCGCTGCGCGAAGTCCGGGCTACTGTGAAAAAATTCGTAGGGTAGCGCGCTAGTGTCGATTGAATTACCTGGACGCGAGTCAATAGTATTAACGGTCAAGCAGGCTATTGTTGAAGATGTTGGCTCCGGCGACATTACTTCTCAACTAATCCCTACTGATAGCCAATCCAATGCGGAACTTTTCACCCGTGAGCCGATCATTCTGAGTGGTCGCGCTTGGTTCGATGAGACCTTCGCACAGATCGATACAAATTGTCTCATCGACTGGCAAGCGAAAGACGGTGACAGCCTTAAACCCGGCACCATCCTTTGCTGCATCAACGGCAATACCCGTTCAATTTTGACCGCAGAAAGAGTGGCGATGAATTTTCTGCAAATGCTTTCCGGTATCGCCACAACCGCCAAACGCTATGCGGATTTAACCAGCCAAAGTAAAACCAAAGTACTCGATACACGCAAGACCATACCGGGACTGCGCCGCGCACAAAAATATGCCGTTGCCTGTGGTGGCTGTACCAATCACCGTTTCGGTCTATATGATGCGCTACTCATTAAGGAAAATCATATACTGGCTGCGGGCTCGATAAGTAAAGCCATTGTTGCCAGTCAAAAAAAATATCCTGATAAGGTCATCGAAATAGAAGTGGAAAACCTTGATGAATTACAGCAGGCATTACGAGCAGGTGCCGCGCGCATACTACTGGATAACTTCGATATCGATCAAATTGGCGAAGCAGTCAGCATCACACAGGGTAAAGCTAAACTAGAGGCCTCTGGAAATATCACCCTTGAAAATATAGCTGCCATTGCCGCAACCGGCATCAACTATATATCCGTTGGAGCATTAACCAAACACATTACCGCAGCAGACTTATCGCTTAGATTCAAATCATGACGACAAGTAATTTTTCCATTGATCAAACAATATAACGCTGGATGCGGCAACGACAGAGGACTTTTGACTTTCCGTATTAAATATTGGCTCCCCTTCCAAGGTACAATGGGCACCGCCCGCCTCTGTCAGAATTAATGACCCGGCAGCATAGTCCCATAATTTCATTCCACCGTGTAGATACAAATGGATACGGCCAGTCGCCAACCAGCAAAACTCAAGTGCACAAGCACCGTAATTTCGCTGCGAATAATAGACGGGATTGCTAATCACCTGCTGTGCACGGTCATCATCCAGCCGTTTAAAATCAATGTTGGCGATAGCCTGTGACAATTGAGTGGGTAAATTTATATTATCAATAGGTTCACCGTTTAACTGCGCGCCTTGATCACGCACGGCAGTAAAACACTCGTCACGCACCGGATCATAAACAACAGCCAACTCGCTTCTGTTTTTATTAATTAACGCCAGAGATATAGCAAAATACGGCGCACCAGCGGCAAAATTAGTGGTACCATCCAGCGGATCCAAACACCACATTTTCACCGTATCTAATTTAAATTGCCTGGCTCTGGTATCCATCGACATTTCTTCCGATAACAGCGCAATCTCCGGCCAACGCTGGGATAAAAATTGGCTGATATACTTATCGACCGCAAGATCTGCGGCCGTCACGATCGAGTTGTCTAGCTTTTTTCTGCGTTTTACCTTGTTCAACAAGGGTAGCAGATAATCAATGCCGGCAGTTTTTACACAAGCCACTAATTCACTAATCATTGATTAACGCCCTCTGCTGTATTGCCGATACATAAAAATAATCGCATTTATTAGCACCAGATCCAGCCAAGCTTTCCAGTAGTTCATCATTGGGTAGCGCCTCGTTTTGATAGATGCCATCGACCATGATAAAAATATTGCCGGTGCCTGCCCGCTTACGCCATCTTAGTTGATCCGCTGAATAGCCGGTTGTGCAAGTAGCGCAACGCCACTGGCTAAAATGTGTTTTGCTTTCTAATTGATGCCGCCAGTCTTCGATTTTATTGTGGCAAGACGGGCAAGATGGACTTTCGGTATTGGCGCCATATATAAACCGGGGCATAGCCCCGAACAAAATTGAAATCTTTGTTGAAGGCTCGACAAACGGCGAGCAACCGAGATAGGTGATATAAGAAAAAAACTTTTCTCCCACGGCAAATACCTGTAGAGTTTGCTCGCCCACATGGGTTTTACTATTCGACTGTCTGCTTGTCATTGTGGTACTGTCAATTAAGCGGTCACCAATAAAAGCGATTGAAGACAATAAACTGTTAACAAAGTCAGTTTCTAGCGGCGGGTTTGGAATTGATATTGCAATAATTAGTTGATGGTCATTATTGGTCATTTGATCTGATTATTTTTTCCGCAAAAATTGATTGTCATTTACGCTAGAATAGACGTTGCGTAAAACGAACCCGATTATTAGTGATAACCATAATACTTGCAAGTGAATACGAGATACACGCCAAAATATAAGTTAATAATAATCCTGTTAACACTCGTGTTTATGGCGAGTACTTATTCAGATTATTTCCAGTCTATCGAAGATTGGGGATATGTCGTGACTGCACCCTTTATCAATGGCGCTAAGCAAGGTCGAAACGTTGTCGTCTTGGCGATTGATGAAGAAACCATTAAAAAACACGGTGCCTGGCCTTGGTCACGGACAAAACTCGCCAAATTGGTCGATAAGGTTAGTAAATCTAATCCAAAAACAATTACTTTAATGCTGGATTTATATAACCCGCAATCACCGGCAAAAATAAAAAAGAAACCTTCCGATAGCAGTAAAACCAAGACCACTGCAAAGACAAAAATAAAGGCCAGCCCGGATGTCGATAAACAGCTGGCGGACAGTCTAAAAACATCGACTAACACTGTAATTACGTCTTATATAAGTATCGCCAATATACCCGCCAAGATAAATTATTACCTGGAAAAACTTGCGGTTTATGAAGAAAGCAAATTGGAAGGCATAAAAAAAATCCTGTACAGGTTTGCGGTTGCCGCACCTGAAAGCAATATTTGGAAAATCCGCTTACCCTTAAAAATATTCAGGGAAAATGCCGCC
>QILK01000205.1 GCA_003233345.1 Gammaproteobacteria bacterium
TCGGCAGTGTACTCAAACCGAGTAATAATGTTATTAATAACCAGACCAGAATAAAAATATCCATCCAGCGGCTGGTTGCTCGAATTCGTCTATTGAACAAACGACGAAGCAGTAGCATGACGCCTCCAATCAAACACAAGACCCCAAAAATAAGACCGGCATAGATAGCCACATACTGGTGAACAATATCTGTCACCCCGAGAGCATGAAACAATGCTGGCGGTGTTAACAAGCCAACAAAATGTCCAAAGAAAATCATAATGATACCAATATGAAACAGGTTGCTGGCCAAGCGCAGATGTTTTTTTGATAATAACTGACTGGAATCAGTCTTCCAGGTATATTGCTCGCGGTCATAACGAACCCAGCTACCGAGTAAAAATACGGTTAAGGCAATATACGGATAGATAGAAAATATAAAGTGATTCATATTAATGATTTACCGCTTGGGGCGCGAGCGTCGCGCGGTTATTGATTAATTCCACCAACGCTGCATACGGGCTTTTGGCTTTCTCAAGGTTTTCGGTTATGACGGTAATGACTTTTGCAGCATCACTTAAAAATACCCGCGCCGCCATTTCGTCCTGTGTTGAAACATATTCTAAAATCATGGGCAAGTAATCCGGTAATTCAGATTCGACAGCTTCCCAGCCGGTATTTTTATAAAATTCAGCGAGATCAACTAATGCAGGCCCGCGACCACGATCGTCACCAAACAAATGGTGCGTCAAATGTAAGCTGTGTTCCGCAGTCAGATCAAAGGTCTGTACATAGAGCCCCTGAAGCTCGATCAAATTAAGCGACTGCATCCAATCAATATGGCTTAACAAAACTTTAATCTCTTGTTGACTGCAATCGTTTAAGCCGTTAATCACTGTTTTTAATTCGGCCAGTGACGCGTACAACTCCCGGTCTGGATAGTCAAGCAACAACGAATTGATTTTATAAAAATACTGAACCGACATACCCTACTCTTTATTAACTGTTTTCTTGACTTCGGGTGGTGCGACATAGACTAACGATTCCATGCTTTCCTGGCGTCTATCGGGAAATAGAGATACCCTGCCGCCAGTATTTCCGCATTCCGATTTTCCATTGCCAAAATCCAAACCATTAGAACCCTGAAATGCATGGAAATCATCTTGACGAATTTCGCCGCTACTGGTCGGAATCACAAATCGGTCTTCATAGTTTGCAATTGCCATATAACGATACATCTCTTCAACCTGGTCTTGCGTCAAACCCACCCTTTCTAGAATTGATAAATCCGGTTTTTTCTCGACATGCACTGTGCGTTGATATGCACGCATGGCAATCAGGCGATTGATACTGAGTATCACCGGTTCTTCGTCACCGGCGGTAAACATGTTTGCCAGGTATTTTATGGGCATGCGCATGGCTTCGGCTTTCGGGATCATGCCGTCAGACTCCGTCGGCAAGTTACCCTGATCAATTTGAGATTGCACTGGCGCCAGGGGGGGAACATACCAGACCATCGGCAATGTTCTAAATTCAGGATGCAATGGCAACGCCACTTGCCACTCAACGGCCAATTTATAAATCGGTGATTTTCTTGCCGCTTCAATCCAGGATTCCGATACCCCGTTAGCACGTGCGCTGGCAATAACTTCCGGGTCGTTGGGGTCGGCATAAATACCCAGTTGGGCTTTATATAAATCTTTATCGTCCTTAACCGACGCTGCTTCACTCACCTTGTCAGCATCATATAAAATAACACCATTATAGCGAATACGGCCAACACAAGATTCAGAGCAAACTGTTGGTAGTCCTGCTTCTATCCGCGGATAACAGGCGGTACATTTTTCAGCCTTGCCAGATTCCCAATTATAAAAAACTTTCTTATAAGGACAGTTACTGACACACATGCGCCAGCCACGGCATTTGTCCTGATCCACCAACACAATACCGTCTTCTTCGCGTTTGTACATAGAGCCTGAAGGACAGGATGCAACGCACGATGGATTAATACAATGATTACAAATACGCGGTAAGTACATATGAAACGTGTGCTCAAACTCAGCATACATTTCTTTTTCCATATTTTTGAAATTTGTATCTTTGCTGCGTTTTTTAAATTCACCCGCCAGATCATCTTCCCAATTGGGCCCCCAGGATATTTTTTCGATACTGCTGCCATCGATTTGCGATATCGGTCTGGCAGTTGGCGCCGCTTCTGATAGCGGTGCTGTCTGTAAATGGCCATAGTTATAAGTGAATGGTTCGTAATAATCATCAATTTCCGGTAAGTCCGGATTAGCAAATATATTTAACAAGCGCTTGGTTTTACTACCGGATTTTAGGGTTAACTTGCCATTTTTTAAATGCCAGCCGCCGTGCCATTTTTCCTGGTCTTCCCAGTTTTTTGGGTAACCAATCCCAGGCTTACTTTCAACATTATTAAACCAGGTATACTCAACGCCTTTACGACTGGTCCAAACATTTTTACAGGTCACCGAACAGGTGTGACAACCGATACATTTATCCAGATTAAAAACCAAAGCAAATTGTGCTTTTATATTCATAAATTAGACTCTTTTACTCATTAATGAAGGCTACTTGATACCCGGAGGATTTGGATTCGCCTCGCGTTCCGGCGTTAATTCACGTTCTAGCCAATCGATATCCTTGTCTTCTATTTTATGCAAAATAACAAATTCATCACGTTGTGATCCAACCGTACCATAATAGTTAAACCCATAAGCCAGTTGCGCATAACCACCTATCATATGCGTCGGTTTAACTACGGTTCGGGTAACGCTATTTAAAATACCACCGCGCTTCCCGGTAGTCACCGATCCGGGCACGTTAATAATTTTTTCCTGTGCGTGATACATCATACCCATGCCTTCAGGTACACGCTGGCTCACGACCACGCGGGCAACCGTCGCACCGTTGCCGTTTAATGCTTCGACCCAATCGTTATCTTCCAAGCCAATTGATTGTGCGTCTTTTTCTGATACCCAAATCGTTGGGCCACCACGAAACAGGTTTAACATGCGCAGGTTATCGTTATAGGTACTATGAATTCCCCATTTACTGTGTGGCGTGATCCAATTGAGCGTCAAATGTGGCTTGCCCTCTAATCTGGATTTAACCGCCTCGGTCAACCGGCGGTCGATAGGTACAAAAACCTTCTCCAAAATCCAGCATCCATTCATGATCCTGATAAAATTGCGCACGTCCGGTTAACGTTCGAAACGGAATTCTTTCATGAATATTGGTATAACCAGCAGTGTAGCTAACCTCTTCAGATTCGATCCCGCTCCAGGTCGGTGCGGTAATGATTTTTCGTGGCTGTACTTTGATGTCGTTGAAAGTAACCTTGTCTTCGCGACGTGCAGCACTTAAATGCGCATGGGGTAACCCGGTTT
>QILK01000207.1 GCA_003233345.1 Gammaproteobacteria bacterium
CCCCCTTGCTGCGATTTAACTACATCTCTTAATGCAATTAAAAAAAGATCAGCATTGCTTTCTTCCATCGCGGCATTCAAATATTCAATGACAAAATCTTGATCTTGTAAATCATTGTACAAGCCATCTTCATATGCCACCGCTGCTTTCACTGCCACAGAGCAACACCACTAATGTGTCGTCATGATTACCGAAATAAACGCGATAACCTTTTCCAATATCAACTCTCAACTCGTGAAATCACCAAGCAATCCTGCGCGTAGCCGATTAATGCGAACACGTATGCGCGCTTGCGCTTTCTTATCTTTCAACTGGGTTAACCAATCCTCGAAAGGCTGGCTTCCGTTGATCGCTTGATATACCACGACCTTTTTAGCATCTGGCATAAAACATCGTCCTTATTATTCTTAAATACAAGAATAATCTTTTTTATAAGACATTTTACCATGTAAAATTTAATCCTTAAATAAGTCCTAAATTTTAGCCACATTCTAAACTATGGTAGAAGCGGTTCATTCCCTGCGTAAATCGTATCTGCTCAATAAATTGAGTAAAAGTGCAGATATCAGCCACGAGTGATTTCCCACAGCTGAGCGGCACAATGACCCATATCGATAGGTCATTGTGTTTAATCAGGCAGGATATTTAACCCAAGGAAAGAATCATGTTGGTTCAGCCGCTTGTTGGCGGATCAGTTCGCTGAGTCGAGGAATGGCATTGATCTTCGCGATCCGATCATATAAATACTGCTTAAACGACACACCGAGTTTGCGACAGGTTTTCTTCAAACTGATAAAGGTATCACGGCGCTTCCTTCCCGTATCACTGCGGGTACTACCACTGACCTTACGGCGTTTGGCATATTCACGAATATCAGATTCACTGAGATTGTTATGCAAGGGAATTTCAGGGCGATCCAACACCAATAACAATTCACGCTTGTTTTTGTGTAAGCGCTTTAAAGCAAGGTTCAGGGTAATGTAATCCGTCTTTTGGGTAAAGATTTCATCAAAGCGATTGCTTAGCTCAATCTTCTTCTTCTCACTGGGCGATTCCCGATACGCTTTGAGATCGGCATAAAAATCCCATATCTGACCTCGGCACTGGGCTAAGATATCACGTTGTGCATCACTACTGGGAATGAGCTTGTGGATCGTTCTCTCGGCATGCACCCAGCAAAGTCCATGCAATAAAATATTAAATTGACCGGCATCATCACTAATGATCACTAAATCGGGATTCAATCCATGCTCAACCAAACTGCCAATCAACGCCCCTTCAGTCGCTATGCGAACGTGGTGTGCTCGATCAATACCCAGTTGCTTTAAATGCGCCTCCCATTGGGCTTTATCGTCAAATACGCCTGAACCGCTTCGCAGTTTTGCCAAGGGCTCTTGGGGGAGCTTTTGAGCCTGCAGATAATCAAAAGCCTCTTCGTTAAGGATATAATCGTGTTGACCGGCTTGGAGCAATTGGAGAAAATTAATACGACTCTTGGATTCGGTACTTTCAAACCAAGCAAACCAGGGGTTACCGATATGAGTACAAACCCCCGTCCTACCTTGGTGGCGAGCCCCCGTATCATCGGCTTGAATATAGGGGCTCACTTCTAATCCGGTGGATAAAATCTCAGCCTTTTCGTCATCAAAGCACTCATGACCTTCGAGCAATAAACGATTCAACTGTCCCGCAGAAATATCGAGTCCATATTCACGTAACTGTTCAAGTAATAAGGGCTGCGTCACATGACATTGATGATATTGGTAGAGAATAAAACTGATCGTCTCGGCACTGAAATGGCAGGACACATCGGTCGGTAAAACGGCTTCAACATACTTCCCTTCCGGCGTTAACCAGCGTTCAAGTTTGTATTCAATATTGTGGGTGTGAATCACCAAGCCTTGGACCGTAAAATAGCGATACCCTTTGCGCGTACTGCCTGGCGGGACATTCTCTGCGGCGATGACTTTTGTCTCATGGATTTCAAGCGTCGCTGTTTTGCTGCGCTGCGAGGTATTGCGAGGGCGTTTCTTGGGTCGCTTTTTATCCTCATCTCCGGTGTCATCGCCAGTTTCCATTCCACTCGGTTTGATTTTTGGTTTGGGTTTGTTACCTTTGAGAACGGCAATTTCATCACGCAACACTTGGATGATTTCCGTTTGATGTTGTACTATTTCGATGAGCTCCGTGACAATAGGTGTGCGCTCCGATTCGTCGATCTTGGGCAGTTTGGGCGTCTTACCACTCATGTTGTTTTGTCACCAGGCTTTGTCAAATAGAAGATCGTCAAGTTTACTTAAATCCTGGGATTTGGCAACCCTTTTACTCAATTTATTGAGCAGATACCGTAAATCCTCCTAAGTTAGGTATGCATACCCAGTTTTTTGATTTCACACTTCATTGATTCAGCTGATTTATGTCCTGAAAAGACCACATGTTACCTGATTGAATTGTTCATAATTTAATCGACAATGATTGTTTTTCGATCGAATCCACGATCGATCAAGTTGAAAAAATCATCTGTCAACACATCGAAGCCCCTGCCCACCGGCAATTAAAGCGGGTGTCATGGCGAAAATAAAATCATCTCGTGTCAGGCCATAGAAACCCTCAAGACGGCGATTGACGCGCTCACTTTGAGGATGAGGCATCTTGAGTTTCTTGGCGGCTCTCCTGCCGCTCTTACGCCTCATTGCTTTGATTGGAATAGATTTTCGACCGTATTGGCGTGCTTGAAAAATATCTCGATGTCATTGCCGTGGCAATGGTGACGTTAGGTGAGTTTTTCCATTATTTAACTGCATTGTGCGAAGAACCACCATCGGCCCATAGAGTGAATACAAGCGCTCTGAACGAGGATCTTCCCGAACTGGTCGCTGAGCTATCCGTTATCGCAGAAAACGGAGGAGTGAAAGCCTAAGGCCGTCTCTCGATGGCGTCAGTGATTGAATTCAATGTTTGGGGTTGGATAATATTCTTTGGCTCTCCTAGTTAAACTGTCTTGTATTTTTCCGATATCGACGCGGTTGATCTTTAATTGCTTATTTTTTGTTCATGATCGTCTAGGTTTGAATCTATTTCCCCCCAAATTTTATCAACGCTCGATGAGTGAATTTAACTCTGATGTTTCCATCCTCTCAATCGTTTTCATAAAGACCGTTTTTGTTTTTAAAAGTTTTTAATAAGGGTAGCGAATAATTAAATGGGTTAGTGAAGCCAAAGGCAAGCGGACTCCTCCTTGTATCCGTAGC
>QILK01000056.1 GCA_003233345.1 Gammaproteobacteria bacterium
AGGTACACTCCGCCTTACCTTACGAGAATGTTGAGATTCTGGTTAATGGGGATATTGTATGGAGTAAGTCAGTAAATGTTAAGGCTGGCTCTCACAGCTATAAAGGCTCATTGAAGGTGCCCGTTGGTGGATGGGTAACCGCCAGGGTGCATGGTGGAGCGATAAAATGGCCGTTCATGGACAGCTATCCTTTTGCTGAGACCAGTCCGGTGTGGTTCGGTGAGGTAGGTAGTACAGATCCGGCAGTTGCAAAAGCTGCCGCAGCAAAACTGCTTAAAGTGCTAAATGTTTCCAGAGCATCCTTGATTAAAGGATACGGAGAAGCCCCTATTCCGAACTTGATCGGTCAATTCGATAGGGCAGAAAAACGACTAATGGAAATTATTGATAATTAGTTTTTATAAAAATTTAGGGAATGATATACTTGTGTAACCCAATCTTTTTATGTATATTTACGTATAAAGATACTCAAAATGATGAACGCAAGTAAAGACCTTAGAGATTTCGATAGCCTGTTTGACCTTTTAGACTACTTCAATACTGAAGAAAAATGTGTTGACTATTTAGCTACTCTACGCTGGAATGGTAAGCCCGAATGTCCTTATTGTGGCCATGACAAGGTTTATGAACTAAACGTAAAGGGTCGAGGAAAAAGATATAAGTGTGCTAAGTGCCGGAAGCAAGCCAGTGTAAGGGTTGGAACCATATTTGAAGAAAGTAAAATACCTTTGCGTAAGTGGTTCGTTGCCGTATATCTCATTACAGCACACAAAAAAGGAATCAGTTCCCATCAGTTAGGCCGTGATTTAAAAGTGACTCAAAAGACTGCTTGGTTCTTGCTTCAAAGAATTAGAGAAACCTACGCACCTGATGACGCTAAATTTGAAGGAAGTCAAATAGAGGTGGATGAAACATACATCGGTGGCAAGGAGCGCAATAAACACAGTTCAAAAAGGACGCCTCTTACCCAAGGTCGATCTACTAAGACAAAAGCCCCCGTTTTAGGAATTATTGAGCGTAACGGGAAGGTCTTTGCTTTGCCCGTGGATGACACCAAGGCCAAAAATATTCTTCCTGTAATGAGGGCTAAGGTAAATCCAGGTTCTCAGGTTTTTACTGATGAATGGGTTTCATACAAGTCTTTGAGAAAGGATTATATCCATGAAGTTGTAAGACATGGAGCTAATGAATTCGTACGTGGAGAAGTACATACTAATAACATCGAGAGCTTCTGGGCATTACTTAAGAGAAGTTTGTATGGGATATATCACCATGCTTTAGATAAACATTTAAAACGGTATGTAAATGAAGCGGTGTTTCGTTTTAACAACCGTCACTTGAGCGAAGGAAGTAAATTTGATGTAGCACTTGCTAATTGTGCTGGCAGACTGGATTATGATACTTTGACTAAAAAGTAGTATATTTCAAATGTAAAAGAGCCGGGGTTAGCCGGCTCCTTTAGCCTCCTAAATGAAGGAGGACTTGCAATAACTAAATTGATTGGGTCGGAATGTTTGGATTGAATGGCTTATAAGACCATGTCCAATATGAACTTGCAACCTGTATATACTGGCAGGTCGTCCAATCATTTAGCTACCTACATGAGGTATTATTAAAGGGGCTTTTAGCCCCTTTTTCATTCTTTATATTCCTCTTTTACAGTTCCATCAGAATTAAACCATTCAATCAATCCATTTTCAAATACGTCATCTTCATTTCGGTATCGGTTAAATTCTTTTCCGTCTTT
Organism: Gammaproteobacteria bacterium; assembly: GCA_003233345.1. GTDB lineage: Bacteria > Pseudomonadota > Gammaproteobacteria > SZUA-21 > SZUA-21 > SZUA-21. The sequence continues at coordinate 1,748 of QILK01000056.1, forward strand.
CACCTTTTGCCTTATTGTGGAAGCAACTTGCTTCCGGGCAAATTCAAATTCTTTATATTTTGTAGGATCTAGTTTTAACAGCTCTTCTGCTATTGGCCTAGTGGGCAAACATTTGCCTGCCACGGACAGAATATATCTGATTTTCGCATGCGAAGTTGCATTTTTGTCAAATCCAAATTCTAAAGAAACGTCCTCAATTCTCATTTGATTTTTATCCTTGGACGATCCGTTTAATTGCTTAAGGATACCAACAATAGTATCCCTTTCTGACTCGATTTTTTTTAATTTTTCGTTGTAGTAGTACTGCAACTCTTTTTTTGCAGCATCATCTAATGTGAGTTTTACAATTGCCATGATTTGCGATATTCGTTAATAAATGGTATTATTACATACAGAAGGGGTAAGGCATAAATGCCTATCACTTTCCCAATTTGAAAGGCCCGCTCCAACGGGCTTTTTTCTTTCAAAGACTTCTACTACAAGTCTAACCATAAATACACAATCGAACAAGCTGGAGCTAGAATATAATTACGCAAGCTGAATAATTTTCTAGCAAGTTAGAAAAGAGGTTAACAAATATACCCCCAAGTATTAACCTTGTCTAACCCCGCCGGGCGAAGTTGGGCAACCACCATATACCAATAAATGATTATATTTGACCTATGGCTATGAAGAAAGAATCGATAATCAAAAATAGTGATTTCGACAAAGATGTAAAAAGCGATACAGGCTTAAAAAGGCCACTGAAGCAACTGTTGAAGAAATCAAAAATGTCTGAGAATACTAAATAACCTTTGCTATGGCTAAACCTATAATTCCTGCCCAGCCGATTACATTTTCTTGTTTAACATGCAAGGGGAACGGCTATATAGATCAACCACCTATTGCTGCAAATGAAGGGGAGGTAATTGAACCAAAGATGGTTTGCCCGGATTGTAAAGGGTCAACAAAGAAGGTTATAGAAATTCAACCTTCACATTATGATGTACATGAGGTGTCGGATCATAGATATTGGGTGCCTGTTGAAGTAACCAATAATCAAAATAATACAGATGAAACATATGATTGTGTACTTATCAATACCAACGGTTATCACGCGAGCGGTGTTTACTACCAAATGACCATTGTTGACTTAGGTCTGCATATAGAATGACTATGGGTTACACAAGTATATCATTCCCAAAATTTATTGAGCGCACTATTTTCTACAGGGGCTTTAAATCCGCCAGGGTGGTAGGGATCAATTCAGAAACTGTAGGATGAATATGAACTGCCCTTTGTATTACGG
>QILK01000251.1 GCA_003233345.1 Gammaproteobacteria bacterium
CCCCAAAAGGCACCATCTCCACCAGCATATATTGAGTAACCGACTAGAATCCAGATAACACTCATTAGTGCGGTAATCGCAAAACACTGCATCATAACCGAAAGAACGTTTTTTGACCTTACCATCCCGGCATAAAATAATGATAATCCCGGTATTGTCATAAACAATACCAATATACAGGCAACAAGCATCCAGGCGATATTCCCGGAGTCCATCGTTCCCAGGTTTATTTTTTCATATTCGGCGAAAGCCATCAACGGAAGGAACATTAACCCCAACCCTAGACACAATCGCCCCCTATTAATATTTAATTTCATTGCTTCCTCCAACGCGCCTAAGGCGCTTGTACTAGTTTCAGAGTGCGTCAGCGCCCGATTCACCAGTGCGGATACGTATGACTTGCCCCAAGTCATAGACAAATATTTTGCCATCCCCAATCTTCCCGGTGTTCGCCGCTTTTGTAATTGCTTCTATGACCTGATCGACCAGATCGGCAGTCACTGCGATTTCAAGCTTTACCTTTGGTAAGAAGTCAACAACATACTCCGCACCACGATAAAGTTCCGTATGCCCTTTTTGCCGACCAAAGCCTTTAACTTCGGTTACAGTGATGCCTTGCACACCAATATCTGACAAAGCTTCGCGTACATCATCAAGCTTAAAGGGTTTAATTATTGCTGTTATTAACTTCATTTCTGCCTCCTAGTTTTAATTCGCCATCCAGCAAAGGCAGCGCGAATCGGCTTTTTAACAAAAATACACATATTCAATTGGATAATTGCAGGTCTTATACCAACCTGATAAAACGCATTAATTCAATAGTTTATAAAATCGGCTAAGCCTATAAGTGGTATTTTGCGCACTATATTTGAGCGGTTAAATTAATCGCGCACAAATTAGGTGCGCGACCAACACTAGGTCATACCGACTTTTATTGCTATGATAACAATGAATCTAAAACATCCAAAAGCAACTCGCTCCCACAGCAAAGACAGGTATATACCATGCTAGACCCAAAAATACTCGATGACATTGCAGGCAAAATAACTAGCTCGCTCCCGGAAGGTCTGGCATCGATCAAAAAAGAACTAGATAAAAACATACGTGCTGGTGTCGAAAGCGGCCTAAGTAAATTAAACCTGGTCAGCCGGGAAGAGTTTGACATTCAAAGCGAAGTCCTGGCAAGAACACGGCAAAAACTTGAGAAACTGGAACAGCTGGTTGCGGATCTGGAAGCTAAAAATTCATAAAGCATCAATAAATAGAATATTTATTCGCAGCCATTAGCTATTTATAAATCATCCTTTACATCATCCAGACGTTCCTGAACTTGTCCATCAACAACCGGGCTTTTTTTCGCTTTTTTATCATCGTAATATATAGGTAACTTGCCGCGTTTAATTACTGTGACGGTCGGCTGCTTAGCCTTTTTTTTATATTTTTTTTTCTTTTTTTTCGCTTCCGCAAACGTTCCGAAAACCAGCAAACTAATAGATAAAAATAACAAAATAAATGTTTTCATACTACCCACCCCCTGAGTATTACTAACAAACCGGCTTAGCCGGAAACCTCTATAGAACTAAACCTGGCCTCTACACCGGCCAGGCTTAGTGACTAGCTATTTAAACTATTCAACAAAAATCACCGTCTTCGCCGAGCCACCACCAAAAAGCCTTACGTTTAACCGGTAAGCCCCTTTTTTGCTGCCTACCTTGATTGGTACATTAAATATACTACCATTTCCAGACAAGTTGGTCAGTGATGCATTATCCAGAATACGGCTACCCAGGCTGTCTCCGGGCGACAACAGCCTGATCACGCCAATTTTTTTATCCCCGATATCAGCCTGTCCATTGGCATTGGAGTCAACAACGATAATCGCTTTTCTATCCTCTACCGTATAATAACCTACCTTTTCTATTCCCAGTTGAGGAATAAATGACGACGGCTGTTGTCCTGTTCCGGCAAAAAGCAAAAACCGGGGCGCATAAGGCAGGCCCATAGAAAACGGAATTTTCTTGACAGTATTGACAAGAAAAGTATGGGCCTGTACACGCTGATAATGAACAGATTCAAATAATTCTGCCGTGGTGGTTGCCTGAGAACCCTGGGAACCGGTTGTCAATCCTGCGTTGCTTATATGTACCTGTGGACCTGGATTTTTTCTGAAAATGACTCGCGCATGCCCTTCTTTTATTTTCACGCCGTACGCATTAAAAATCTTGACCCGTATTCTACCAACCGTACCGGCCGGACCATTAATAAACGGTGCCCTGTCGAGCGTCGATCGACTATCGCCGGGATTGGGTCTGATATGAACTACTTTAACCCCTATCTGCCTTGCTCGATCATTTTCCAGCTTGTTACCAACCGGTGAAATAGTAATTCTTCTTTTACCATTATCGTTAACTACCCAGTTTCCGTGCTGTACCCCCGCACCGGCGGTAGCGACAATCGGATTTTGCGGCGCGATGGTCAAAATGATATTGGCGTTTGCAACCAGTCTGTTGACACCGGTAATACTGCTGATAAAACTCGGGTTACGCTTATAAGTGCCGCCTAACCTTATAACCATTTTACCACCGTGAGGTATCTGATAGCCCCGATTACGCGGATCAAGATCAAAACCGCTAGCGTTTTTTCTAGCGTTTAGAATAATATTAAATTCCGTAGGCTCGCCAGCAACCAATCCATTACTGACAACTGGTGCATTGACTACCGTTGATATTATGTTTTTATAATTGCTCGCTGAACTGCTAAAGGTTAAAAATAGTAAAGACAAGAACAATCCTGGAAAAATAACGGCAGGGATTTTTAGGGTACTGATCTTTATAACACTTATTTTTCTTTTACTGTGAAACATACATATCTCCTTAAATTCTAAGTGATAGTAATCGCCCGCTTCCGCCTTAAGCTTAGATCAAAGCGAATATATCACTAGTCTGTATATTTCATCATTATCTTGGAACATAAGTTTAAGTAGAACTGTCCGCATCCGCCTATGGCTTACC
>QILK01000201.1 GCA_003233345.1 Gammaproteobacteria bacterium
AAAGAAAATGGTTGGGATATTAATGCAGAAATACCCCTTCTTGACCCACGAACAATATTAAGCCTGGATAACATGGGTTATATTGATAGGGTGCACAAGTCTTTTTCAAAAAAATAGCATTATCTAGTCAATACATTGAGCTAATAACACGGTTTGGCTGAAAGTATTTCCAGCTATTAATTATGCCTATTCAGGTATCAATGGAATGATGTTTTTGACCTTCAATTCTTTATTGCTCATGTATTGATCAAATTTTGGAAAATTTGAATTTTGTAAACCTTGGCTAAAACGGGTTAGAATAAATACGTGTAAATTTTATATATAGATAAGTTACAGGACAGAAAACTATGAGAATCACGCAGAATCAACAGGGCATGACAGTATTGACCAAAACTGGATTGACTGGGCGATTAGTAAGGGCATGACACCTTATGTGATACCTAATGGAATTGATGCACTGGATACTTATGTCGACTCTATCGCGCCTGACCTTGTGGTATTGATCGGTGAAGAGTCAAATGAAAGAGATAAAAGACGAGACTTGACCGAAAGAAAACTCATTGATTATTGCAGTCGTCGAAAATTACCTTTACTTGGGGTTTGTCGTGGCATGCAGGAAATCAACCGCTATTATGGTGGCAGCCTGATCAAGGTAAAAGATCATAATAATACTGAGCATGAGGTAATATTAACGACGCCCTGGCAAAAAATCTATGGTGACGACACTTCTGTCATTTCTGATCACACGTACGGAATTTCGGAAACGGGTATTGCCACGGATTTTAAAGTGACTGCGATTGACACTGAGGGTAATATTGAGGCGATGATACACAGTGAATTGCCTATCGTTGGTATTATGTGGCGGCCAGAGACTCAAAAAGGTAATTTAAAAGATGTTGCACTTTTTAAGACGATAAGCAAAGGAATTATTATCAGGCCTGATGCCGAACTCACATTGGAGTCGATATTGGCAACTTGATTTAGCTTTGCTGTTATCAGCGCAATCAACGAGTAGACTCCTGGCATTCTATCGAAAAATGCAACTTATATAAACCGGTATTAACCAGGTGAGATTTAAGTTGTTAAGTGAAGGAGGGCAGATATTTACCGCTTTTTACGGTCTCTTTACCGAAATAGTATTTTTGCGGGCATTGGGTATTCTAGTTGCGCCTTTTATTCACCGGATGTATCATAAATTTCATATACGCACTGAGTAGAAAATGGGAATCGCAAAATCGATTGTGTCTATTGTCGAATCACCGACGCATCCAAAATTGTCTGAGTTGTTTCGCTCATTGGGAATAGAAGAAATCAAACTAAATTCGATGCGCAAGGCGATTAGTCAAATAAAAACGCAAGCGCCGGATTATATCATCGCTGAGTTCTTTTATGGCTACGGAAACAACTATGCGGGTGCTAACATAAGTAATCTTGATGTTATGTTGCATAGTTTGCAGCGTTATGCACCGAGTGCTAAAGTCATTGTTATCGTCGATAAGCATGAAAAAAAACATATTGATAAGTTACAGGAATTATTTTCGATCTACGCTGTGGTGCAGCACCCTGCTGCGACAAAAGTGGAGCAGCTGCTGACGAGCGGGTTATAGCAAATCAAATACCCCTTGGACCTATGGGATGAATATATTGAACCGATGATTGCCGGCACGCCGGTAGAAGATGATGAACGAGAGCATCTACTCTATTTAATCTAAGGATTTTAATAACTGAAATGATAACAAAACCCACGACCAGCCAGTCAAAAATCATCGTTGCACTCGATTATCCAGATTTTAGTTCGGCAAAAAAATTGGTGGATTTGTTGAGCCCCGACTTGTGTAAACTAAAAATCGGTAAGGAACTGTTTACCAGCGTGGGACCACAGGCGGTCGAATATGTAGTTAATAAGGGATTTGATGTCTTTCTTGATTTAAAGTTTCATGACATACCCAGTACCGTTGCCAAAGCATGCCAGGCGGCTAGTCGACTTGGGGTGTGGATGATGAATATTCATGCTTTAGGCGGGCAGGAGATGATGCAGGCTGCTCGGGAAGCGTTGGATTCGTCTTCGTCCAGACCTTATCTTATTGCCGTTACAATATTAACAAGCCATAACGAGGAAAGCCTTAATACTATTGGGTTGACGGGCTCGGTGATAACGCATGTTGAAGCAATGGCGCGGTTAGCGCTAGCGAGTGGATTGGATGGGGTAGTCTGTTCTACGCAGGAGTGTGCTGGATTGCGTCGCGAGATGGCCGAAGATTTTTTACTGGTAACCCCGGGAATTCGGCCCGTACAGTCTGATTTAAATGACCAAAAACGGGTGATGACGCCGATTGAAGCGATTAAACACGGAAGCGATTATCTAGTGATTGGCAGGCCGATAACCGCAGCCGAATCTCCCGTCGAAATTCTGACAAAAATCAATGCGGAACTCAATTCTTAGGTGTTTTATCACTGTAATTTTTTCACACGTTTTAAATAATATTGCTCATATCAATTTAAAGGTTGCTTCAGTTCTCAAATCTAGATAAAGCCACTAAAAAATAGTGATCTGCTTCACTTGTTTCTTGATTGTCGATTTTATCTTTTAAAAAAAAAGAGTAGGATCGCTACTTGGTAACATTATGAATAGCAGTTTCTTGTAAAGCATAATGAGTAATTACCATTAACATCACAAAAAATCTTGTGATTTCACAAGGGATGATGAGTTTTAGGGAATCTTTAATTGTTAAACTAATTAATTTAAATTTAAGGAAGAGTCAAATGAAAAAATTTATCAAATCAGTCCTTTTTGCTGGGTGCCTTGTGTTTCTACCGTTTGCTTCATTTGCGGCGCCTGTTGATATAAACAGTGCATCGTCTGCTGAGATCTCCAAAAGTCTGGATGGTGTTGGTAAGGCAAAAGCAGATGCAATTGTAGCCTATCGAAAAGCACATGGTAACTTTAAGTCACCACAGGATTTAACGAAAGTTAAAGGTATTTCGGCAAAAACTGTAGAGAAAAACAAAAAGAATATCAAGCTGGGTGTAGGTACAAGTATGCCTAATACTTCTTTACCACCAGGTAGTTAAGTAAGCTGGATATAATCAGTTAAAAAATCATGATAAAAAACGCAGCGTCCATTAATAATTACCCGGAAAAAAGATGGAATCTTTTATATACTAAAGCGCGACAGGAACAGATTGCTGAAAAAAATCTTGTCAGCCAGGGCTTTGATGTATATTTACCAGTTATTGGGTTAAG
>QILK01000210.1 GCA_003233345.1 Gammaproteobacteria bacterium
CGCCCAACCCGGACAGGAAGAAGATGTGGCGACAGAAGGTCAGGGTGTAAGCATGATTAACACGAATCAATCGAGTCTGACCCCATTGATTTTTGTAACCCCATTGATTTTTGACCCCATTGATTTTTGACCCCATTGATTTTCTGACCTCATTGATTTTCTGACCTCATTGATTTTCTGACCTCATTGATTTTCTTGACCCCATTGATTTTCTGTAGATGCAAAAAGAGTTGCGCTTAACATTATTGCAGCACCAAAAATTTGCTTTTTTGTTCTGAATTCCATTAGAACTTTACCTCCTGGATTTTACGTTAAAACAAAACATAGAATCAGGCATAGTGACCTGATTCCGGTTGTTGGATACCCCTTGGATACATAGGATGCACCCTAGTTAAAATACGTTATGTTCAGTGCAGGGTGCGTTTTACCCCTGCTACTCCATCAGTATACAGAGCATTTAACATCATTCACCATGCCATCCGTTGCGCCGTAAAATGGTGTATGGAATGCACCCTACCTAGCTTTTTATTGCGAAGGGTGTGGAGGAGGCAGGTCAATAACATAATCGTCGCCGCCTATTTCAAGCACATAGTAATGCGAGCCGTATACCTCTATGGCAGTAATGGTATTGACATTGGCGATGGCTTTTACATCTTTGATGGGAAAAGTAACTCGACTGGGTAGTATTCTTTTCCCGTTTGCTCCCAGTACTATGGGATTACCCTGCATGTCGAATGTGATACTGAAGGGAACTGTTTTCTCCAATGTTTTTTCTGGCGGCTGGTATAAGTAGCCTCCCTTTCCTGCACATCCATTGAGGATGATTACCGCAAAAAGTAACGGTAAAAGCACCATCCATTTGGTTCGAAATTGTATTATGTTTCTCATCGCTATTTTCTCCTGTTTTTTGATATAAGTAAGAATGTGTGTAATTTTTATTGTGCCAAAATAAGTATGTTGATACTGCAATATCGAATTCTCGGCGGAACAGCAATAAATGTTTGTTTTGCTATTTTATATCGCATAACTAAACTAATGACGGTATTGGCAAGCTTTGATGTGAATAAATATTACATAAATAAGGCTCTCTTTGGCTACGGCTTAAAATATCGCTGTGAACTTAGCAAAAACCAGTCGCCCCGGATATTGGATTGGGCGGTTTGGGTCGGGTTCTTGAAATTGAAATTTTTTGTCGAATAAATTTTTTGCACCAATGGAAATAATACCGTGACGTTTAGGTAGGCGATAGTTAATTTTTGTCTCGACAACCCAAAACTGATCGCTTCCCTCTGTAGTAATTTCGCTCACGGAATCGAAAAACACTCCATCTTGATTAATATAAGTTGCATTAGTATCCAGCGACAAACCCCAAGAGGAAAAGTAATTAAACCCAAGAAGGGTACGCTGTGTGACAAGCTTTCGGATGCCGTTTAGAATTAATTCTGTGCCATAGTCTAATTCGTCATATAAATGGTCTGCTCGCAGGGTAAATCGTTTGTTAACGGTCCAATACCAATAAGCCCGGTATAATCGTTCTTTCTGGCTTGTGTCTAGAGCTTCACCATTTCTTTCAAAGGGCACGTCAAGTTTTCGATGTGACAACTCGATTCCGGAAAAAGTGGTGGATGCGAGCTTTGCATCGAGTGCCACACCGTACCGGGTTGAGTCTGTACCGCTATTATCATCGTAGAACTGGTTGAAACCTGCGACCTGGGATGGTTCAACTGTCTGATTGGTAACTAAGTCACGCTTTAATACCCGAAATGCCGCTAAACGTAGTGTGAGAGCATTGTTTGGCATCCAGGTTAGGCCGAATTTAGGATTAAGCTGCTCCCGCTCCGTGACGCTACCATCGAAGCTATCAGCGCTGATCCCTAATAACCAGACCAAACGATTGGGGTAGTTAAACTGTGAATACACGTAGATGTTACTATGTCGAACATTCTCTGCATTCTTTCTGCTCATTGTATTGGGCGGCACAGGAAAGCCTACATCCAGCATTTGTGTGATGACTGTTTTACGCTCGGAACGAAAATGCCCGGCACCAGCAATGAGCTGGTGATGGTCTGTACGAAATATTTGCTGTACTTCGGCTAAATATGGCGTGTCTTTGCGTGATGACGTGATTGATAGAACAGGTATTGGAGTATCTTGGTTGGTTCTGTCGTTGTCCTGCACTATCAGAGAGGCGATCATCTGAGAGTTATGGGAAAAAATATGGCGTATACCGAGCCGGAAGGTATCAACATTGCGCTGCCTTCGCAGGCTCGTAGAAAAGTTGTTAGGGTCAAAGCGTAGAGCTAGATCGCCCTGGTTGTTTTCCAGTGTCCGGTATTCTGCTTGAAGGTTCGTTTTGTGTGATAGTGCCGTTTGAACAAAGAGATTATAAATGTCCTGTTTTTGATCGTTATTTTCACGAAAGCCTTCGCTTTCGTAATGGAACTGACCCACGCTGAAGGAAATCGGCCCCTGGATGCCTGATACCACCAAGTCGTCCCCCCATGTTGCATCGCCTGCCACAAAGCCGTTGGCCTGAAACCGCATCTGGTTGCGAATAAACAGGGGGTTAAATTCGTTGAACGAGGAATTTGATGGGCCTGCACCTTCAATAATCCCCAAGCTACTTTCCCCGAGTTGTGGTTGCAGTGGATTGACGTTAACAGGTTGCAGTAATTGCGCCTGTAATAATTCACTGACACGCGCAATTTCGTGTCTCGGCAATACTGAATACGAATCTGCCAACAAACGGTGGGCAGAATAATTAGCGGGGTCGGTATTGATGGATTTCCAAGCCTCGGTCAATGCCAGCTGCTGGAAACCCAAATCACTGTATATACGCGCCTGACTGGCACTTCTCACCGCCTGATCTTCATCCAGTAACAGCCGCGAGCGATACACTGCCCGGTTGTCATTTAACTCTGTGGATTTTTCCAGATCCCGCAATGCTTCTATAGGTCGGTTTTCGGTTTGTTTCCGAA
>QILK01000139.1 GCA_003233345.1 Gammaproteobacteria bacterium
CGATAGGATAATGAACCGCCATGGTACGTGATCCGTATGCCTGGTGGTGTGGGAGGAGGGATGCTGCGAGGCATCCCCCTATCCCGATTATATTTTTTACCAACTATCTCAATAACTTATTATACCATATTGACAGCTACTCCATTGGAGTATATTCTCTTTGTATGATTACTATCGCTGAAACAGAGTCTTTTCAAAAGAAAATTGAAAAACTGCTTTCTAATGAAGAGCGCCAAGATTTAATTTCATATTTATCTGAACATCCAAGTTCAGGAGATCTTATTCAAGGAACGGGTGGTATTCGTAAGTTGAGATGGGCGCGTGGAACTAAGGGGAAAAGTGGTGGAGTTCGAGTGATTTACTATTTTCATAGCGAGATGATGCCACTGTATTTATTGGCGGTGTTTGGTAAAAATGAAAAAGCAAATATTACTGCTGATGAAAAAAATATGTTGTCAAAATTAGTTAACAGTTTAGTTACTTTTTGGAGGTCTAAAAATGGGCAAGGCATTCACTGAAATTTCTCAAGGTCTTAATGAGGCTATCGACCATGCAAAAGGTAACTTATCAAATGCTATCGTACACAAGCCTGAAGAAATTAATGTTAAAGCTATTCGTGAAAAAACCGGTATGAGCCAACAAAAATTTTGTGCGACATTCGGTATTTCAATTGGTACATTAAGGCATTGGGAGCAAGGATTACGTTCCCCAAGAGGCTCAGCAAGAGTTTTGCTAAAAGTTGTAGAACATAATCCTTCAGCGATTATCAAAGCTATTGGTGAATAAAAATATAATAAATAAGGATAGGTCAGTTGAATGCGCTGCAATGTGCGTTTGGCATTGCCATGTAATTACATACTTTTGGAAAGTATAGGGTAATCATTTATGCTACTAAATATAGACTTTGCACCTCGTCAAGGGCGTGTAGATCAAAATAATGCTTACCTGAATTTATTACCTTTACCGCCATTATGCCACTGGGTACAGAGTTTTTGGCAACTTAACGTGCCCAGTGGTAAATATTGCTACCGGAGCATGCCAGACAATTGCGTCGATTTAATTATTAATGTCAATTGTCCGGAAGACATTTCTATTATTACGCCATTTTCTTCTTCGATAGTATTTGATCTTGTAGGCTCTATTTCTTATTTTGGTATCCGGTTTAGAGTATTAGGGCATGGAGGGTTAATTTCAACGCCATTAGGTGAATGGAATAATGATGAAGCCATACAAATTTCCAACTTATTACCAAACCATGTGTTAGATAGCATATATGAGTGCATTGGCAATCCTGTGCCATTCAATGTGCGCTGTAAAAATTTAAGCACGATCCTGTTAAGTGCTATGTGCTACCCCGAGATAGATTCAAGATTGGTCCGCTATATTCGTTTTTGCTACACAAATTTAGCTTCTAAAATTAGTATTTCAGATAAACAATGTACTGATTTTGGCTTATCTTCTCGCCAACTTCGTCGCTTGTCTCAGCTGTATCTTGGGCTTTCTCCACGAGAGCTGGCCAGAATATTTCGGTTTCAATCTATACTACAAATCATGAACGCTCCCACTAATAAAACAGCATGGGCAGACCACTACCATGATCTGTCGCACTTTATTCGTGAATTTAAAAGTTTATCGGGAATTACGCCCACTCAATTCAAAAGTTTGTCCGTTTTGTACAATAAAAATTGATGAAATTCCTTAATACTACCTCCTGTCAAATCAAATAGGAGTAGTTTCAATGATAGAAATAGATGCAGTATTTCCAGTAATGGTAGCGCCAAACCTAGAGGCAGTTAAACAATTTTACGAAACAGTGTTTGGTTTTAATGCCGTTTTTTATGATGCGAATTTTTATCTACATCTTGTATCTCCAAATACAGGTGCGCAGCTCGGGTTTTTAGTGCCTAATCATGGCTCTCAGCCTGAATTTCTTCATTCAATCATGTCGACCAACGGCTATGCTATTTCATTAGAGGTAAAAGATGCGGCCATGGCCTACGAGCAAGCTAAGAATTTAAAGCTTAATATTTTCATGGAAATAAAAAAAGAAGTCTGGGGGCAAATACATTTCATGTTACAAGACCCATCTGGTTTTCGTGTAGATATAGTGCAACATTTGGAAGTTACGGGTAATTAAACCACTAATATAACAACGCTTTAGCTGTCTGGTTATGGGCAACGTTATGAGTCGCTAAACTTTGACAGTACGTCCATATTCCTGTGGAGGATACGAATGATTTTAATGCTGCCTTGAGAAACGGGGTGGTAAAAAATTATATGGCTGCCTTGAGGGAACTTTTGGTAATTTTCTTTTATGTAATCGCAGTTGTTGCCTATTTCGGGGGTGTCAGAAAGCACATGAAATGTATCGTCAAATTGCTTAATGTAAATGTAACGCTGTTCTCGCCCCCAGCGATTTTCAGTAAACTTAGCTATCGATTTCAAATCGGCTTTAGCGCGTCGTGTTAAAGTAAATGTACTCATATATTATTCGGCATCAAGCTCACTCATGAGGCTATCATAGCTATAGTCAGCTATACCGCTTTCTTCGCCATCAGTCAGCATTTGGCGCAGCACATTAAGTTTGCTCTCCTTGTCTTCAAGCACCCTCAAGCCTGCACGTACAACCTCGCTTGCAGAGCTGTAGCGCCCACTTTGAATCTGATGGGAAATAAAGCCGTCAAAGTGCTCGCCCAGTGTCATACTTGTGTTTTTAGCCATAACTCATCTCCAAAATACCAATATATACCTAATTATGGTATAAGACGCATAACAAGTCAAAGTACGCGGACGTGGTAAAGCTGTCACCTTTTGTGCAAAACACGCAAAAAAGTCGCCAACTTCACTACGCCGCTGAGCATGGCGTTGAGGCTGTAGAATTTATCAAAAAAGGACGTTTCACGTCCTTTTTTAGTTTCACACTAATTGTTTAATAATTGAGCTTGAACCGTCATCTGGCCTGTGATCTAATAGTTA
>QILK01000148.1 GCA_003233345.1 Gammaproteobacteria bacterium
AACAATAATATAAAAATATTTATAATAAACAGTTGTATATAAAAAATATTATGTTAGTCTATATTTTTTTCACATAGATGAAAAATATTTATATGAAAATTGTAAAAAATCGATTCGAGCAATTAATAAAAGAAAAGGGCATAGAAACCAATACCACTCGTCAGATTACAGTGACATTAGAGGCTTTCGATAAACTGGCAGAGTGGGCGATCGAGCTTGGGATCAATGAAAAACAGATGTTTTTTAATAAGGTCAGCGCCTGGGCAAAAAAAAGCCGGTTACCAAAAGTACAGAATTTGCAGCTGGATTCCGACGAGTCCAAGCAATATAAGAATATTGAAGAGATGCTCAAGGATGCCAAGCAAGAGCAAAATATGAAAAATATGAAAGGTGCCATTTTACGGGTTAATGAAGATGCCTATCAAAATATTATGCGCTGGGCGGTACAACAAGGCGCAAGTAATAAAGACGATATGGCTTATCTGTTTAGTAAAGCGGTAATAAAAGGGACTTTGCCAAGACCGAAAAAAATACAAGATGAAGATGAAGATGAAAATGAAAATGAAGATGAAGATGAAGATGAAAATAAAGATTGAGACATTCAAAGTTAATCTGGAGGTAAACGAATATGACTGGAATACTTGACCTGCAATTATGGCAGATTTTACTGGCGGTTTTTGCCATGATGCATATTACCTTGTTAGCGGTAACGGTTTATTTGCACCGTTTCTCAGCACATAAGGCGTTAGAGCTAAACCCTGTTTTACAACATTTTTTCCGTTTTTGGTTATGGTTAACCACTGGGATGGGCACCAAAGCCTGGACGGCTATTCACCGGAAGCACCATGCCAAATGTGAAACGGAGGAAGATCCTCATAGTCCGGTTGTATTAGGATTGAAAACCGTGCTATTTAAGGGCGTGGCGCTTTATCGACGCAGCAGTACCGATGAAGTTTTACAACAATATGGAAAAGGAACGCCGGACGATTTTTTAGAAAAAAATCTATATACCCGTTTTAGCAAATTAGGATTCTTGCTAATGCTCATTATCGACATCGTACTGTTTGGCGCGGCGGGTGTTTGGGTGTGGATAATGCAAATGTTAACGGTTCCATTATTGGCGGCAGGTGTGATTAATGGTTTGGGCCATAGTATTGGCTACCGTAATTTTTCGTGCCCCGATGCTTCGACAAACATCCTTCCGGTTGGTTTTTTAATTCTCGGTGAGGAACTGCATAATAATCATCATGCGCATCCAACATCGGCCAAGTTTTCGATGAAGTGGTGGGAGTTTGATACGGGTTGGGCCTGGATACAATTATTTCGATTATTGGGGCTGGCTAAGGTCAATAAAAAAAATATACCGACGAGAAAAACCGGGCAATCGTTACAGTTGGGCCGTAACCGTTTTGAGGCTTTATTCGAATATACGCAAAAGGTATTATTACCTATGTGTCGTATCGAGAAAAAAGCAACCCGAAAGCAGGATCGTGGTTTATACAAAAACGCACGAAAAATGTTGACAATGCCGACCTGCAAACTCGATGCACCTAAACAGGCGCGGCTTAATGATATTCTTAATTACAGTCCAGTGTTAAAGATATTGTATGATATGCGTTGCGAGCTAACCCGTATTTTTTCCATTCCGGGTGATTTTAAGGAGCCACTATTGCAATGGTGTAAACGGGCAGAGCTAAGTGGACTGGCGGTATTAAGAGAATATGCGGTAAATCTTAAGCGTTCGTAAAACTATATTACGTTTATTTGGGGTAGCTGGTTTTATCTAAACTAGATGAAAGTCGGCTATTCCAATTTTATTTCTACTATTATTTCTCCACACAAATCGTATTTTTTGCAGATCATATCTTGCTAAGTGCACAGCGCTACCATTCTATAGTCTTTTACCCGTGTTAATTGGCCGGTAGTTAAGTCTGTGAGCTTTCATTAGCAATTTTATTGGGCTACAATTAAAAAAGAGAGTACGCGCTTTTTAGTCACCAAGAAGCAGTCACCAAGAAGAAACAGAAGTATGTTTGAATTACCTAGCGAGAAAAGCCAAATCATAGCGGATGTTTTTCGAGAAAAATATCCGGCGCGTTATCGGTTAAATAAAATATTCATAAGCGAAAAGTTACCTAACTGGGTAGTAAACAGCTAGTGTATGGTGTGTTATTAAAATGCTTAGAAACAGGTTCAAGTAAACATTAATCTCAGGTGAAATCTATGGGTACTGTAACAAATATAACCGAGGCCCAATTTTCGGTGGGCGACTTGGTCATTCATGAGCTGTTTGATTACCGAGGTGTCATTGTTGATATAGACCCAAGCTTTCAGGCAACCGATGAGTGGTATGATGCGATGGCCAAATCGCGTCCCCCAAAAGACAAACCCTGGTATCATATCTTAGTGCACAAAGGCAAACATTCGACCTATGTAGCAGAGAGAAACCTGTTAGTGGATGAAAGCACAAGCCCAATTATTCATCCAATGGTCGAGCAATTTTTCCTAAAGTTCGAAAATGGTCGCTACATTAGTATCGACCAATCCAACTAATTTTTTCACCAAACAAGTAGCCCGGACTTCGCACAGCGAACGCCGGGAAAAAAACAGCACTCTTAACAAGTATTCCGGACTTCGCACAGCGAACGCCGGGAAAAACAGCCCTCTTAACAAGTAGCCCGGACTACCTGCTCAAATAAATGCTTACACGCATCGTTTAAATGCCGGGTGGATACTCAGAAAACACCGGCAATTGCTCACCACTACATGACCATTGTGCCCGCGAATCCCAGAATATACGCGCTTCAGGTTTGATCGGGATTTCATGATCCAGGGAACCGGCGGGAACAATAACAGCATCCAATTCCCGAACTATTCTAGGCATACTGCTACCGCAGCGACCACAAAACTGGTTATAGAAACGTTCCGCTTCAGGAACCTTGTAGCGTTGC
>QILK01000104.1 GCA_003233345.1 Gammaproteobacteria bacterium
GGCTCCATCCATCTGTAATAGTCGGCATCAAAATGCTTGACCAGCACTGAACAGATATCGCCAAGCGACTGCAGGATTAGGTCATCAGATGCAGAAGCAGACCGTCGTCCTAAACGTTTCTTTATGTTGTCAAGCAATCCCATGGTGGCCCATAACGACAAGCGTAACTGGCGTATTTGTAAGAAACGCAGCGACTGAAAAATGCGTCTATGTTAACGCACTTGTTACCGCCATATCCACAAAATACAAAATCAAACAGAACCAGATTGGATAAGTTCACGAACAAGTGCATTGAAAGAAGATGCATGATCTAAAGCATGACTATCAATCTTACCGCCCATTAAAGCTCGATTAATACGGTCTTTCAATACATACGGTAGTTTTGCATCCGAATTCGACAATGGAAAGTGCTCTTCATCTCGTTGCTCTAGCGACCAATAGTAGAATGGGAAATTAGTGCGTACTTTTCTCGCGGCGTCTTCCTCAGTCAGCCCATCTTCTTCTATAAAATGTTGAATAGCAGCCACTATTGCTACATTGTCTTGTTGTTCGAATGCCATGCAGTCATCAAGTGACAAACTGTCCCACCAAACAACATCTTCATTTCTTACAAGTGACTTATCACTAGGGTGGATTGCACAAGGTGGGGCTGGCTGCTTAGAACCAAAGATTTTTCCGAATATTCCCATATATCCTCCATTGTGGTACTAAAATAGTGAGTACTGATGACTGCCTTCTACACTAGCATCCTTGGGCAGAAAAAATGAACTCTGAATTCTACTTTTCTTCAAATTGGCAAAGCGTCAAGTTGTAGCTAGGCACAACAAAACTTTTTAAATCATGATTTGCGACAAAGTACATCACGAAGACGTAGCCTTGGTAGTAAAGCCGACGATCGATGTTCTTTGCATTTCTTACAATTGTTTTTACTTCATTGTCGGTAACAGGAATTGGTACGCCACCAAAATGTATACATGTTGAGTCGTCGGTTGGTCCGCGATCTGCAATTTTTTGAAAATCCAGCACACCGGATGCATCAGCCGAACCAAATGGTAAAGCTAAAGCACAAACGAAAAGAAAATGGTAAAACATATTGGTTCTTCGAGAGACCAAATGTTGCAAATCTGTCTTGTCGCTTGCTAGGGCTGATGTATTGCTCAACGTGTCGCGCATTGCCCCCCGTAGCTAATTGTTGTTCATTTAGTAGCATTACTACAGTATTTGTTTATCAATTCACATGAATGTCCGGATTGGGTCCAGACTGTGTGAAAACGCTGAATCAGAAATTCTGGCGGAGATATACCGCCGGTTTACCTCCGCATCGACATGAATGTGGGAAGCGCGAACCACAATCAGGCTAGTTATTTTCATAGGATGTGAATCTGTCCCAATCAATCAAAATATCATTGAGTTTTCACACAGTCTGGACCCAAAGCAGACATTTTGTCTACTACATGTGTAATAGACGATAATTGTCCGTATTTCACACACCTAAAACTATTTACTATAGAAGTAGATAGCTAGACTAAATCTATGCTAGTTTGTTGAATGACCGGGGGAAAGACTCTTAAAGTGCTCAAACAAATGTTCTTAACTTTCAAATTAAATATGCAAGAAAGGCGGGAAAAGTCCGTGTTTAAACACGACAATTGTCAGTCAAATACCTGTTATACGTAACAAGGTCGCAATAATGGTACAGCCGAACATAAAACACCTCGAATTCGTCCAATCCGTGATTACGCGGATGAACACCAACTCTTTTCAGATAAAAGGTTGGACCATTACCATCGTCGCTGCTTTGCTTGCGATATTTTCTTCTACGAAAAATGAGCTATTCATCCTTGTTAGCTTACTCCCGGTCATTATTTTCTGGCTTTTAGATACCTATTATTTGACACAGGAAAGAAAATTTCGCGGCCTGTATAACGATATAGCTGGTGTAACCGAAAACCCCAAGGACATAAAAGAGTATGAAATGAGACCAGACTTGTATGTCGGTGGGAAATACTCGTATTTCGATGTGTTTAAGTCACCGACCATATTATGGTTGTATTTACCCCTGTTTCTGTTCCTTGTCGGCGCATATGTCTATATAAATGATTGTTTCTGACGGGAGAGAATTCATTATGGCTAGAAAAACTTTCATATCTTATAAATACAGTGAAGCGCAAGCTTTGCGTGATGAAATTTTGGACGCCCTTGGCAATGATGGCACCTATTACCAAGGAGAAACGGCTGACTCACCAGATTTGACTGATACTCCCACCGAAAATATAAAACAGAACCTTACGGATATGATGTATGACACTTCCGTAACCATCGTCATAGTCTCTCCAAACCTAAAGGATAGTAATTGGATAGATTGGGAGATTGAATACTGCCTAAAAGAGATTAGTCGGAATGGTCGATCTTCAAAAACCAATGGCGTTGTCGGGGTCGTCCAAAAAATTGATGGGAGATACAATTGGTTGGTTGCTAGGTCGGAGAAAGACGACGGCTGTACCGTACGAACTATTCAAGCGTCGAAACTTTATGAGATTATTAATGAAAACCGATTCAACCGTAATGACAAAGTCTATGCCTGTGATGAGTGCAAGACGTATAGCCAGTTAGACGGATCGTATATTTCACTTATTGATGAGGAAGATTTTTTATCAGACCCTGATAAATATATTGAGAATGCATTTGATAAGTCGGAAAGAGCCAATGAATTTGACCTGACTAAGCAACGATAGTGCCTGTGGAACCAGCGGTGATGGTTACGTATAACAAATCGTTCAAGTACGTTCCGCGGCCTTCGGCCACTCCACCCGACGCGCTAACGCGCGCGGCTTAACTCGGTCGTTGAGGCTGTAGAAAAACCCCAATGGTATAAAATATCCATGATTTTCGGGATACCAAAACCATTGCTTTGTATTAGATCGTTGAAC
>QILK01000232.1 GCA_003233345.1 Gammaproteobacteria bacterium
AGAAGATCGCGCTTATACCATTTATTCAAAAGCGATCGATAGCAGTGGTTATGCTCGTGGCACGTTGACACCTGACCTGGCATTAAAGGGCGCAATACCTAAAATGGAGCCAGTACCGATTTTAACCCACGGCGATATGGGTATGAGTCACGGTGGCGGTCACGGTGCTCACGGTGCGATGAAACATGGCAAAAAATCAGGCATGGATCACAGTAAACATGCGGGCATGGATCATAGTAAACACGCGGGCATGGATCATGGTAGCCATAAAAGCCAGGATCAAGGACACAAAAAGCACCCTAAGAACGGTCGTGCCGGATATGGCAATGATAAAAAAGTCACTCATGTCAAAACTGAATTCGGCCCCCATGTCGACATGCGGTCTGAAATGCCGATGTATCGACTCGACGATCCAGGTATCGGACTTAGAAATAATGGCCGTAAAGTACTAACCTACAGTATGTTGCGAAATCTGTATAGAACAGCAGACCGGCGACAGCCCAGTCGAGAGATTGAGTTACACCTAACAGGTAATATGAGTCGCTATATGTGGTCAATAAACGGTATCAAGTATGCGGATGCAGAACCGCTTCATCTTAAATTTGGAGAACGCGTACGCATGACCTTCGTCAACGACACGATGATGAATCATCCAATGCATTTGCATGGTATGTGGAGTGAACTGGAGACTGGCGATGAAAACTATATTCCACGTAAACATGTCGTCATCGTTCAGCCAGGATCAAAAATCAGTATGCTGGTAACCGCAGACGCCAAGGGTACTTGGGCCTTTCATTGTCATCTTATATTTCACATGCTTGGCATGTTTAGAAAAGTAATAGTCAGCTAAGGGAGCTACCTATCATGATTAAAAAAATAACCAGTGCACTACTATTATTTTTCCTTTCACTAAATATTGTTAACGCCGCAGGTATGATTGATGATCCGCTGTTAACTAAAATAATGATCGACCAATTGGAAGTTCGAAGCTCAGATGGAAAGACAGAAAACGTTTGGGAAGCGGATATCTGGATTGGTAAAGATCTGAATAAACTCTGGATAAAAACTGAAGGCGAAATTGCCGACGGAAAGACCGAAGAAGCAGAACTACAACTTCTATATAGTCGAGGCATCGCACGATATTGGGATTTTCAAGTTGGCTATCGCCACGACTTTAGACCAAAACCTACGCGCGACTGGATGGCAATCGGTTTTAAAGGACTGGCACCCTATTTCTTTGAAGTCGATACCGCCTTATTTGTTGGGCGTGACGGACAAACCGCACTGCGTCTGCAAGGTGAATACGAGATTCTATTTAGCCAACGCCTGATTCTGACACCCGAAACCGAAATTAACTTTTATGGAAAAAGCGATGCTGCCTTGGGCGTTGGTTCAGGACTATCTGATTTATCCCTTGGCCTGCGATTAAGGTATGAAATAAAACGCGAGTTCGCGCCCTATATCGGTATTTATTGGAAACAACAATACGGCGAGACAGCAGATTTCGCCCAAGCTATTGGCGCAAAAACAGATGATACTCAATTTGTAATCGGAATTCGCGCCTGGTTCTAAGTTGTTATTACAAACTACTTGCAACCGAGTCTTTGTTTGAATATCGGTTGCAAGTATTATAATTGATCGTTTTGTCTTTTCGCTTTACCCACCCTTGTTTGACCCTACGCCTTGTCTGTCGCTACTAGTCTCGACTATTTTTTATACGCTATCACAATTGATGTCTATATACCCAAAAAAAGATTTAATTTATTGCATCCAAATTAGTGTGGATTTCGTATCTATCAGCATCGGAGCAACTAATGCTTAGCTTGCCCGAGTTTCGATAAAAATGGTACGCCAGTTTGCTACTGGAATTTTTATACACAATTAAATTCTTAATGGATAAGGAGTATATTTTATGACTACTAGTTCTCTTGTTAAGTCGATATTAACGGCTGGCATCGGATTGAGCATTTTAGTGGCCGGATTCACTGTCAATGCATCCAGTCACCGTGAAGCCCCTCTGATTACCAAACAACCCAAACTCGATGGGACCGATTTTTATATGTTTAATAGTTACGAGCCAGGTCGTGAAGATTTTGTGACTCTAATTGCTAATTATTTGCCGCTGCAAGATTCTTACGGCGGTCCTAACTATTTTACCTTAGATCCGCGTGCATTTTATGATATTCATATCGATAACAACGGAGATGCCAAGCCAGATCTTACGTTTAGATTTAAATTTCGCAATATTATACGAAATATTTCTTTGAATATTGGTGGCAAACAGGTCCCCATTCCATTACGCAACAGTGGACCGATTGGACCTGAAGTGTCTGACACCCAAAATCTCAACGAGCGCGAAATCTATTCCGTTCAAGTCATTAAAAATAGCAGAAAATCTTTGGGCGTATTGAGAAATATCAGCACAGGTTCGGCAAAATTTGTAAAGCCCGTCGATAATATTGGTCAAAAATCTATTCCAGAGTATGCCCGTTATGCTGCCAATCATATCTATACCGTTCAGATACCCGGTTGCGGCGCTGGAAGACTGTTTGTTGGACAACGCAAGGAAGGCTTTGCCGTAAATCTTGGCGAAGTATTTGATCTCGTCAATACTAACCCACTCGGCCCCGTCGACGGCGAAAGAAATATACTGGAAAATAAAAACATTACATCGCTAGCGCTCGAGATCCCCAAGCAATGTTTGACAAAAGCTAACAAGCCGACAATCGCGGCCTGGACGACTGC
>QILK01000164.1 GCA_003233345.1 Gammaproteobacteria bacterium
GATGAACGCGCAGACCCCGGAGATTTAATTGACGAGGAAGGAGCACGCCGCGCCGTGGTGGAACGGGCAATGGACGATGTGCGGGAGAAATTTGGGGGGAAAGCGGTTGAGTATGGGCTAACGTTTGGGGATGGGGGGAAGAATGCGCAAAACAAGAGGGAGTAGGCGGGGGACTATTGAATAATTTAAGTAGGAATTTTATTCACACGCGCAAAACAGTAGCGCAGCCGATCGAGGGTCGGGGTGGAGACGTCAGGAAGCAGTGTTCCGATCTGGTAGATGGGTGACGATAGCAAGATGTTGTCGTGTAGATGATTTTGCGCACAGCTTCCAGACAAGCAATAACTAAGTTTTATCGCCCACACGATACATCATAATTCTTTCAATCCAGCGATCTGGTAAATTAGCAGATTTTGCTGCAGCTATAATAATTTCCAAATAGGGTTGATCCGCCGCAAATTCTCCTTGTGGAAACGCTACATAAACATTACAATTTAATATTCTTCCATCTTGTGTAACTACATCCAACTTAATGCGTTCATACGCATTAGGATCTTCAATTCTATCCATTTCCTGTAGTTCATTTAAACTAATTGACCAGATCACACCGTATGAATTTATTCCCGCATGTGGAACAATACTTGCTACACCACCCGGTCTGTAAGAACCTATTCTATTAAAAACTAAATCATAATTAGGGACATATCCAATGCCAACACATTCTGCCATCGGTGTTCGTTCTTTCATTTGATCATGATCCATATTGGAGCCAAATGAAAAATAAAATTCGCTATTCATAGATATATTCCAGATTTTAATTATGCTATATTTTTAACATAGGAAACTACCGGAAAATCCGCAGGATAAAATTCCATATCACTCAATTTAAATTTTCTCCGATTCACCCCTCTGTCCTCAAATGCCTTGACGATTTCTGGATCGCCAATATTGTATCCTGGATTATTATATACTCTTCCTACCCGCTTATCCCAAAGTTCCTTCTGAAGCCCTTTTAACCTCTCAATAGATAAGCCGCTGTCAATGTCACGCTTAATTGGGTCTACACGCAGTTGATTTGTAGCTGGTGCGTTTTTGATATCATCAAACATTTGCTCAACCACGCTGCAAATATTTTTATTATCGTAGATAAAACCAAACCCTTTGGATATTGTCCCACGTGTATAATGCCGCCCACTTACAAGTTGCCATTGAAATACACAATTATCACTTTTTGGATCAATAGCACAAAAGCAACCCATATGATCATAATCACGATTGGTATAAACTCTAAATTGTTCTCCAAATTGCTCCTTCAGATAAATTAGTCTACTAATCCAGTTTATATTGCATGCTGACAAAATTTGAAATCTTGTATACACGAGATTCGGATTCTCTGTCATTGCCTGAATTATGGCTTCATCCAATTTGTCAGCCTTATCCCTGCTTGATGGCCCTCCACTTGGCTCAATAGGAGAAATCATATTAAATCCATCCCCACAATTATAAATTGTCGTATTGGCTTTTGCTAAATGTTTTGAGAATTCATCGTAGAATTCAACTTCTGCTAGCTCACCCTCTGGAATATATGATCTATATACATCATGACCGGGGTGATTTTTTTGAAAGATTAATATATTTCTTATTTTTCTCGCATATTGATCAAAAAAGGACAGCCATAATAAGCGTTCTGAGCTCCTTACAAACAGAAAAGCGTTTAATATAAGAATTACTCCACCCCAGACCCAGACAAAGTAATTAATACCGACAAGAAATAAATTTCCTGTTGGCATGTATTCTAATATGACGCCAAGTGTATTTTCTATTGAATTCATAATAGCCCCTATCCAAGTGTCCATCTCGAAACTAATTGTGTGATATCAGAGATTTGTGATTTAATCAGATTTATTGAAAATTCGAAGAAGATCATAAATATCTGGACTGACATCACCCGCCGGCGATATGAATGAAATATGACTCTTATGCAAGCGATTGCAGCAATGATGAATGAGCATCGATGAGCCATCATGCTTGGCTGAAATGCAATTGACTCTTTATGGTGATCAGTGACTACCTGTTTACCGCAACAGCCACCCATTTTGAGTTTTAGTAATAACTAACCCCCTACTCACACACATCAACTTTCAAAAATTCAATCTCCTTCAAATCGCCCTTCAACGAATAGTCCTCGTATTGCATTTTCAAGTTTCGGGAAACTCCGCTTTCGTGCATCAGGAAAGAGACTTGATAAACTGGTAATTTCTCCCCACCCCCGAGTTCATTCGAGTTTGAAAAATAGCTGACGGATACCGGCCATGCCGCTTTTCCCCGAAACTGTTGGGAAAGCTGTTTTGATTCCCCCTCCACGGTCAAAACCTCTTCCTTGATTTTCCCGATAATCGCCGTGGTTTCCATCAACTCCACACCATCATCAGAGCCATCATAAACATTCGTGGTCACAAAGGTCTTCTTGGCTTTGGCCGCGTCAATCAGCATGCCCAGATGTTCAGTCATAAATATAGAAGGGCCCAGCGTCAGCTTATCCTTGTTGGGCTTGGTTAACTCAACGATCGTTGCCCCTTCGCCTTTTTTTGCTTTACCGCGAAGATCGATTTCCTTTTGCCCGTTCAGAAATGATTGTTGAACGAAGGAAAAATTCTTGCCATCGCCGGATT
>QILK01000043.1 GCA_003233345.1 Gammaproteobacteria bacterium
GATAACCGTTTTGAAAAACAACGGCTTCTATTACTTCCTCAAAAGCAATCTTTAACGAGACGCGTTTTAAAATCATTTGCTTCAAGGTGGCCCGAAAATGGCTTGGACTATAATCCATTTCTTTAAATAGCCTAAAAGCTGTATTAATGTTTATCGTCTTTTGAGTTATTTTTTTATAAACCGTTGCCATGTGCTCTATGAATTTCTTATCCATGTCAGGAAAATAAACACGTTCGGAGAACCCATAGAAAGGCTCGCGCTGCTGATTAAATAATTGTTTTAAACCCGATAGAAAACTCGGGACACCCAATAAACTACGGGCCGAACTTGTTCTCATCAATAAACCAAGTGCACACTTCGATTGGCGATATTAAATTTGTGAAAAAAAGCGGGTGTCCCACATATTGTTTATAGTCAGCTGGTTCAAGAGTGTTCTCAGGCTTGAGCAAAGGATCTGCCTTCCATCGGCGTGTCTTTGATCGACCAATAGTGTCAGACGTGACTTTGTAAGCGACCCAATCCGTGAATTTTGTCTTTGGATTATTGCTCAAAATGTAAATATTTCGGCGAATGAGTTTATTGGTGCTGGATAGACTGGTGGGACACGATACCAAGCAATGAGGTGATGTAATGAGTTTACCGTTATCAGACACACTGGGCGTTTCTACATGAGTAAGACTATCCTCTCGACTGATCGAATCCTTAGCGTCATTGACCCAAAAGAGTACACCAAAAGTGATAGTACTTAATATAATAAAAACGGCCATTATCTTTTTTTCTCCGACATATTAATCCTTTACGTTGCTAGCACTTGCCCGATACGAGCAGTGAAGACAGTTTACATTCTTATATTAAAAGCGTTATTCTCTCGACAATGCATTATTTATAGACTATTATATAATATATGACTATAGTTAAACAACATAAATTAAAGGATCTGGTCTTGGATTGGGCGACAGGCGCGGTATACTCTGCCCGCTGGATGACCGCGAACGCCTATACTTCTCAGCTCATCAATCATTATGAAAAATACGGTTGGATAGAGCGAGTGGCACGAGGTGCCTATAAAAAACCCGGCAATACAGTCGACTACACGGGCGGGCTATACGCACTCCAGCAACAAGATCAATTAAAAATACACGCGGGAGGGCTGACGGCGATGGAGTATCACGGCAAAGCACACTTCCTTCAATTAGGGAAAAGACCCCGTGTGACTTTATTTGCAGAACCCAACACGCGATTGCCCAAATGGTATTCCTCTACCGATTGGCGAATAGCGTTAGAATATTATGCGACTAATTTATTTGAAGGCGACGCCCTAGTAGGATTAACTAAAAAGAATTGCGGCGAATACGACGTCACCTGTTCAACACCGGCCCGCGCCATGCTAGAAGTGTGTGCGTTGGTTCGAAGCTCAGATGATTTTGAACACGCATTACGCTTAATGGAAAAAATACACGATTGTAAAATACAGGAAGTAGAAGCGCTATTAAAAAACTGTCGATCAGTGAAAGCGAAACGACTGTTTCTCTACCTAGCGGACCACCATGATCTTGCCTGGCTAGCCGCACTTGACGATACACAATACACACTAGGATCAGGCCCAAGACAAATAGTCACCGAGGGCGATTACGATCCTCATTTTAGAATAACGGTGCCTAAGTTTATGCAATACGAGAACATGAACAATCCGAGGAATGTTCCCTATTAAGAAAATTTTCTATCACTGTTTCAAGGAAGACAGACAATGCTAAGAAAAGCGCGCGCAAGCACTATTAGTCACTCAAATACTCCCGCTACTCAATGAGACACCCGATTTTGCGCTCAAGGGCGGATCGGCGATTAATTATTTTGCCCTCGAAATCCCCCGAGTATCCGTGGATATTGATCTCACTTTTTTGCCCATTATCCCGCGTGAGGAAACCTTTGAGTCCATCGATCAATCACTGAGAACGCTGGCCAAGGTCATTGAGGGGTCCATTCAGGAGGCTAATGTGAGGCTCATTACCAAGACAGGCGACTTAGTAAAATTGGGGGTCAAAACCAATGGCCCTGAAATCATCATAGAGCCTAATTTCATTAGTCGCGGAACGGTCTACTCACCTGTTGAGCGAGCCTTGAGTGATAACACTAAAAAAGTACTGGAGGTGGACACCGATTTTACGGTCAAGACATTGACTGATGCAGAGCTTTTCGCAGGGAAAATATCCGCTGCCTTAAATCGCCAAACATCAAGAGACTTATTTGACGTCCAAAATTTACTGAAAACAGAAGGGATTAGTGACGAGACGCGAAAGGCCTTTATTGTCCTGCTGATCAGCAATAATAGGCCCATGAATGAATTACTCAATGCCAAACTTCCTGACCCCCATTCGATGGAACACAGTTACCGCAATAATCTTTTACCGATGATGCTGAAAGAAATTAGCATTGAATCTCTGATGGAAACGCGCACTGAACTCATTCAATCATTAAAATCATCATTTCTGAAGTCTGAAAAAAAATTCCTACTCACGTTTAAAATGGGAATGCCCCGCTACGATTTGCTGGACATCGAAAATGTAGAAAAGTTTCCAGCCGTCCGCTGGAAGCAACACAATATTAATAAAATGCCGCGTTTTAAGCGCACAGAGCAAACCGAATTATTGGCAGACGCGTTAGACGCGCGCGAAATACTGAGCAACCTTGAAAATGATATTGCGGATGATTGGATTGATCGGTAACGAAACAGTCTCCCCATTTGTAAAGGCCTTCCAATCCCATCAAGTTCTTAAGAGGTGTGCGTATACCCGGACACCCTGGAAATTAACGTGAAATACTACTGTGCTCGGGCCCGTGATGGGGCTTAAGATTTAAGGGTGTCCCCAAAAATTCTTCTACTTATTCCAGACTTGTTTGTAGTAATGTATGATATTCAGAGTATTGCGGAGTAGCTAGGGATATCTGAGAGTAAATTCCTTTAATATTTCTATGTTGGTCATAATTAGAGTTTAACGATGAAAGTATGCTAATGTTTCTTAACTCTCTGTCCGAAGTTAACGGGTAAGATCAAACTTATTTATTCGCAGACAAGTTTTGTGGGCGAGTAATAAAGTTTCATCCTGAGAATGGCGATTATTAAGTCTAATTACCTCTATGTTTTGACATTGGGATAGGCTGTGGGACTGCTGTCACCCTAATCTGGGAGCTCAAGGATTCCTTAAACTCAACAAAAATCACAAAAAGCGAACCCCCAAATTATTAATATTACGTTATGTTTTTTAGGTATTTTTTTTAGTCATGGATTGTGGTGTGCTTTTAGGCGCGGTATTATAACTATCTGTCAGGGCAACAAATATAGTAATCTTTGGAGGCAATCGCATTAATAATTTAATTGGAATGTTTGTTTTATTGGCGATTTGTTTGAGTAATGTGGTTATTGGGGGAAATATAGATACCAGTAAAAATAACCACCTTCAAAATGACGCAAAAATTAGGTCATTATTATATCGAAATAAGTGTCGTGGCACTCAAAAACTTAATGAATACGTAATCCGAGATATTTTTTTTAGTGTTCCTGCTGGGAGATTTAAACGTTGTATTTTATACCCATTGCCAACGAAAGGATCCATTGCTTTTGATATAAAGATATCGCAAAGTAACGATCATACTAAATGGAGACCAATTTCCGGAATTATATGCCAAAGCAAAGATGATGTATTTTCGAGTGGTATGAGGCTATCTGTACTAAAAAGAAAAAAAGATGGTCGCTGGATTGCTATCTATCAATTAATCAAAAACCGTTCGATCAAGAAATCACTCACCATAAGCGAAAATATTTTTATAGTGGATGAAAAAAATAGAATACATTTTAGCTGGGATAGTAAAGGAGATGTCGATATTTCTGTAAATGGTTTAGGCCCATATATTGTCAGTACCGGCCAACCTATCCATGAATGTAGATTTTCTGCCTCATGAATGTAGATTTTCTGCCTCATCAATAACTTCACATATTAGCAATATTATTATTAAATAGATTTCATTTAGGGCAGAGGGGGATGTCGATGACTTAACTTAACAAAATAATTCGTGATATCTAAATAATATGCAGTATCTCTCTAAACTTTTCCAACTTGCTACGATAAAATTTTTCGTTCCAACAATATGTGAATATGTGGGACACCCGCTTTTTAATATACACAAATTTAATATCGCCAATCGAAGTGTGCACTTGGTTTATTGATGAGAACAAGTTCGCCCCGTAGTTTATTGGGTGTCCCGTGTTTTTTCTCGGCGCTACAAATCGTCCTCCCAGAAATTCAGTGAAACCTGTAGTCGCATTGGCACCTTCCCAGGTAACAGCGTAACTTAATCCGACACTGGAAATAAATTGAGGATTAAGCGTTGGGCTAATTTTTGTCACGGTATTGAAAGGACCCCTTATGATATTACCCGTGGTATCATAATCACGATCGTCGAGATTAACCTGTGTAGGGCAGCCCGGTAAACGGTCTGGATGATAGGGTTAAAGAACAATTTTTCAGGCTGTTATATAGCCGTTGACAGGACTATCGAAATTAGTATTAGCGAACCTTTATCTACAAACAAAACGGCCTTGTTTAACCTGGCGTTCCGGCCTTTTTTTCTAGGTGCCGCTATGTTTTCAGTCATTGCTATTCTGCTCTGGACTGCCAGTTACAAATTTGGTTTAAAAATACAACCTTATGGGCTTTCAGCCAATACCTGGCATGCACACGAAATGATCTACGGTTACAGCTTGGCAGTAGTCGCTGGATTTTTATTAACGGCAATCAAAAACTGGTCAGGCATACAAACCCTTAGAGGGTTTCCTCTTATGCTATTGTTCTTGCTATGGATAGCGGCACGAATATTGACGTTGTTTAGCGGACAACTGATAAGTATAAAGATAGTCGCAATAATAGATAATCTGTTTATTGTGTTACTCATTTGCAGTGCAATGTATCCGCTGATTAAAGCCAGGCAATGGATTAATCTTTCAATTGTCTCTCTTTTATGGGTGTTACTCGTCAGCAACATCGTGTTTTATCTGGGCTTACTCGGCCATTTGGACAAGGGTGTGCAATGGGGGCTATTTTCAGGGCTCTACTTTCTCTTGGCGTTGATTTTTATCATGGCAAGAAGAGTAATATCATTTTTTATAGAAAAAGGTGTTGGCTACTCGATACAACTTACAAACTGGCAGTGGTTAGATATATCGAGCCTGATATTTTTTGCACTATTCTGGGTTACAGACTTGTTTATAGACAACAAGGCCATTGTGAGTGTATTGGCTGCTATCTTGTTTTGTCTACATTCTATTAGAATGATTCAATGGCATACGCCGGGAATCTGGAAAAAGCCACTGTTGTGGGTACTGTATATCGCCTATGCCTTTATTCCTATTGGCTTTGCATTAAAAACGGCAAGTTATTTATTTGAAATTTCACCTTCGCTGGCAACGCATGCATGGACTTATGGTGGTATCGGGTTGATGACAATTGGGATGATGGCGCGTGTTGCATTAGGGCATACCGGAAGAAATGTATTTGAGCCACCAAAAATTCTCTTTTGGTGTTTCACAATATTATTTTCAGGTGCAGTTGTCAGGGTGTTTTTTCCCTTGCTGGATACAGGCCATTATATTATCTGGATAGTGTTATCACAGATACTTTGGCTTCTGTCATTTTCAATATTCTTAGCGGTCTATGCACCCATCCTGATAAAAATGCGAGTAGATGGGAGGGATGGATAAGGGGATAGATCGCCTACATATTATCAAACATCTTCCGGGCTCCAAAAACCCCGCCGATTATTGTGATTCCAATGAGTGTATTTTTATTGATGGATTTTCTTAGTTCTATACGTTGGGCGCAGTCATCAAACAAACTACACGGATATGGTTTTATACAGCTAAATTCGTCTGTTCTTTTTAACTGCTTAGTTGTGGAGTGATGACGACATTTAAAGCCTTTTGAATTAAGCACTTTGATAGCCTGATCAAATGACATGTTAATTTGTAGCTCCTGTTTCAAAAACTCTACGTCGTGTTTACGCTTTTCCATTATATCGACAGCATCCGTAGAACACCCTGATAGCAGAATGACAGCCAAAGCCAGTAACATAATTTTCATGGTAGATCCTGAATATAGTAAATTAGCGCTCATTCAATCATATCAACACTTGATAGCAATTGGCTAGACTTTGATTGTTGATTTTATTGTCGAAAGTAAAATATCAACGTGTTTATCACAAATTTACGAATCCACATCGTTACCCGAGAGTCGGACTCCATCACGGCTAAGCTTGTTTGACTGAACCACTATCAACTCATTACTGCTCCTTTTAAGTAAAGCGGTACGACTGCATGGAGGAGGTGAGGCCAGCGGTCGAGAGGCGGCCTGGGCCATGCAAGAGGTACGAGCCCATGGATGGGCGAAGGTAGAACAATGCAGGAGCAATTGTCGAGAGCAACGCCTGGAGCAGTTGCCGAGCGCATTTGTCGGTCTGAAGGCGGGAATCGATTGAAAATCGAGTG
>QILK01000118.1 GCA_003233345.1 Gammaproteobacteria bacterium
ATTGATCGATATTTAGATTAGCCATAACGTTTTACTCTTCATGATCGGTTTCATGTTCACCACTCCAGCCGGCATTTTTCGCACATGCCAAGGCTTCATTGTGAATTTTAAAGTGGCGTTGACTTAATTCCTGTGGCAGATTACTGACCATACAACCGTACTTGTCCCATTCCGCATTGACCTTTTGCAATAAAGCATCTATCCCGGCTATATTCCAGCCTTGACAGGTTTCTGTTTCCGGAATCAACTTAAAGACCCATGCATCGCGAATTATCTTGCCAATGGTAGTCATGCCACCATTTATCTCTTTGTCGATGCCGATATATGTATCTGGTTTTCCCATGCTAGACCTGCTAAATAAAAAGCCTCTGGTTTTCAGGCAGAGGCTTTTGCGGGTTTTCCTGCGCCGTTAAAATTTTATACAGGGTTGCCGCGGTAAATTACCATTTCTGTGCCTTTGGATTGTGCATAATTGTCAAACCCAATCAGTTTTACATGATTGTTAGGATGGGCTTTATGACAAGCGTCGACTTCCGCCAGAATAGTGTCTACATTAGTTTCACCAAACATAGGCAGTTTCCACATATACCAGTAATGATCAAATGCGTTTTCTGGTTCGGTATGTTCGACACCTGGATTCCAACCCTGGCTGACAATATATTCAATTTGCTTGCGAATACCCGCTTCATCCATATCTGGCAGATAGGAAAAAGTTTCAAACTTACGACTATCTGTATTAGCCAAGCTTGATTTGTAGTCTTGTACATTACTCATTGTTAATTCCTCGTAATATATATTTCGAATAAGATGAAATAAGCTGTTTAAACGTTATTTATGGGCAACGTCTAGTTTATCCACGGTATCGAATTCGAATTTAATTTCTTTCCAGGTTTCCATTGCCATCTTGAGTTCTGGACTGCTTTTGGCAGCACTGATAAGGATATCCTTACCTTCTTTCTCAAGTTCACGGCCTTGGTTACGTGCTTCAACACACGCTTCTAAGGCGACGCGATTAGCGGCTGCACCTGCTGCATTACCCCAAGGGTGACCCAGCGTACCACCACCAAACTGAAGTACTGAATCATCACCAATGCAGGCATGTGCCAAACGTGGATACCACCGGAAGCGACGGCAAATGCGCCTGGCATTGCGCCCCAATCCTGATCAAAGAAAATACCACGTGAGCGATCTTCTTTGATGTAACTTTCACGTAGCAAATCAATCCAGCCTAGTGTCGATGGACGATCACCTTCCAACTTACCAACAACCGTACCGGTATGCAGGTGGTCACCACCCGATAGACGTAAGATTTTAGTTAATACACGGAAATGGATACCGTGATGCGGGTTACGGTCCATAACCGCATGCATAGCGCGGTGAATATGTAGTAATAATCCGTTATCCTGACACCATTGTGCCAGACCAGTATTGGCACAAAAACCACCTGTAATATAGTCGTGCATAATAATTGGAGCGCCAATTTCTTTGGCATACTCGGCACGTTTCATCATCTCATCAGGGGTTGGTGCGGTAACATTTAGATAGTGACCCTTACGCTCACCCGTTTCTGCTTCGGCTTTGTGGATGGCTTCCATCACAAAGTCAAAACGTGTTCGCCAGCGCATAAACGGCTGTGAGTTAATATTCTCATCATCTTTGGTGAAATCCAGACCACCGCGTAAACCTTCATAACAGGCGCGGCCGTAGTTTTTTGCCGACAGGCCCAATTTAGGTTTAATCGTACAGCCTAATAATGGACGGCCATATTTATTCATGATGTCACGTTCGACCTGGATACCCTGAGGTGGTCCATTACAGGTCATGACATAGGCAATTGGGAAACGAACGTCTTCGAGGCGTAGAGCACGAAGCGCTTTAAAACCAAATACGTTTCCAACCAACGAAGTAAAGACATTAACGACCGAACCTTCTTCAAAAAGGTCAATTGGGTAGGCAATAAACGCGTAAAAACAAGTATCATCACCAGGAACGTCTTCAATGGCATAAGCGCGACCTTTATAATAATCCAGGTCAGTTAAGAGATCCGTCCAAACTGTTGTCCAGGTACCTGTTGAAGATTCAGCAGCAACCGCTGCCGCAATTTCTTCTCTGGGCACACCTTCTTGTGGAGTGATTTTAAAACAAGCCAATATATCAGTATCTTTGGGCGTGTAATCGGGCATCCAGTAAGTTTCGCGGTAGTCTTTTACGCCCGCTGAATAGGTTTTAGCCATAGAACCAGTCCTCATTGTTAATGAATATAAGGGGTCAAGTTTTTATTTATACCCTTATTATTTATTTTATAACTTAATTTAAAGTTACAGAAAAAGAGTATAAAACAAGACTTGACCCCTTTTTGCTTAAATTTGACCTTGAATTATAGGGGTCTTAGATATAAAGTAAACTAAGAAATTATAATGGATATCATAACTAAAAGCTTATACATATGCATGTAACTCTACGCCAGTTAAAGGTATTTGAATGTGTGGCACGACACTTGAATTTTACGCGTGCGGCAGAAGAACTACACTTGTCGCAACCCGCTGTTTCTATGCAAATCAAACAGTTAGAGAATAGTGCCGGGATGCCTTTATATGAGCAATTTGGAAAAAAAATGATTTTGACTGAGGCTGGTAATGAGCTTAAACACTATAGCCACGCGATAAATAAATTACTGCAGGAGGCAGGAGAGGTTATCGAGGCGCTAAAGGGCGGTCAGAGTGGCCGGTTAGTGTTATCAGTAGCCAGTACCGCCAATTATTTTGCCACTAATTTAATCGCGTCTTTCAAGAAACGTTATCCCGAAACCACCTTTAGCTTGGATGTCACTAATCGGGAAACCTTGTTAAAGCAACTCGAGAACAATGAAAGTGACCTGATTATAATGGGCAGACCCCCACGAGAAATGGCACTGACAACGGAAGCGTTTATGGAAAATCCGCTGGTCATTATTGCCAGTCCTGAGCATCCGCTGTTAAAACATAAAAATATATCCCTTGAGCAATTGCAAGATGAAGCATTTGTCGTTCGTGAGCAAGGATCTGGAACCAGAATCGCAATGGAGCGCTATTTTTCTGAAAAAGGTGTCAGGTTGCGGACCGGGATGGAGATGAATAGTAATGAAGCGATTAAACAGTCTGTGGAAGCTGGTTTAGGCCTGGGAATTGTGTCGATCCATACGCTGGCACTCGAACTGGAAGTCAACAAGCTTGCTATTTTGCATGTGGAGGGTTTTCCAATCCTGCGTCACTGGTATGTTGTTCACCGGGACGGCAAAAGGCTTTCACCCGTCGCAGAATCCTTTAAAGCATTTGTGCTGCAGGAATCCAGAAACATATTACAATTGCCAAAAATGTAGTTGCCGAGACCTGGTCTGGCTATTTCATAAATGCGAACCGACTATCGGCAATGATAACGTTTAATAGAAATTTATTGGTTATTTTATTTAAGTGTTATTAGCCATTATAGTTTAGGTTATTTGGATTTAGAGCTATTATTTTTTTCAGCAGCGCCCTTTACATCCGCGAGCCAGAAGATTTTTTTCAGCGCAGACAACTGGGGTTGTAATGACGCTGAAAAAAACTTCTGAC
>QILK01000026.1 GCA_003233345.1 Gammaproteobacteria bacterium
AATGTCATAAAAGCGACCGAGCTACCGCGGCGCATGCTACTTTCGCCAACGGCACTAATCTGAAAGCCTGCGGAGATATCTGGCAGTACGGTGCCTTCGGCGAGTCTCTCTTTAACTTTTGCCGCATCCGCTGAATTCAAAAATATAATGACCTCTATTTGATACCATTTTTCTGCCGCATTTAGATTGGAAGTAAAAAGGCTGAGCATACTGAGTGTTATCAGAGTTGCTGCCAATTTAGTTAAAGTCATACTATTTCTCCAGCTTTCAATAATATATTATAGGAGCATTATCTCAGTCTGCCGCTATTGAATCAAGAAGCGAGTGTAACTCATTGAATCGTGATTCGGGTTTTTCCAGTGGTGTGTCAATACGCAAGGTCGTTTGTCCGCTCATTTGATACTTTTCCGATTGCTTCTGAATGAGTTCGATAATTTTAGCAGGATTGATATTAGGTGTTTCATTAAAAATTATCTTGCCACCGTTTGCATGCATGACAATTTTATTGATCCCTGTTTTTAACGCCCTTAATTTGATGGCCGTGACCTTCATAAGGTTTTTAATATTATCGGTTAATAAGCCAAAGCGGTCGATCATTTCTACCTGTAAATCACGTAACATTTCATTGTTTTTTGCATTGGCTATGCGCTTATACATTACTAATCGGGTATGGATATCGGGTAAATAATCTGCGTCAATTAGCACAGGTAGTCCCATTTCAATCTCCGGTCCCTCGTCCATTGATTTGTTTAAATCTACGTTTTCACCTTTCTTAAGCGCACTAACGGCCCGGTCCAGCAGTTCACTGTATAAAGAAAAACCGATTTCATGAATCTGTCCACTCTGATCATCACCGAGTAATTCACCGGCACCACGAATTTCCAAATCGTGAGTCGCAAGCATAAATCCTGAACCCAGATCTTCCAGCGATTCGATTGCTTCCAGACGTTTGATCGCATCTTTGGTCATGGCTTTTGTGTGTGGGGTAATCATATACGCATAGGCCCGGTGGTGTGAGCGTCCAACACGGCCACGAAGCTGATGCAATTGCGCCAATCCAAGCTTATCAGCGCGGTTGATGATGATTGTATTGGCGGTTGGAATATCGATTCCACTTTCGATAATGGTCGTGCAGATTAAAACATTAAAGCGCAAATGATAAAAGTCGAGCATGGTTTGCTCAAGTTCGCGTTCGCGCATCTGCCCATGGGCAATTCGAACGTTGGCATTGGGGGCTAGTTTGGCAACAACATCAGCTTGTTTTTCGATCGTTGATACTTCGTTATGCAGAAAAAACACCTGTCCACCGCGATTGATTTCCCGATCTACCGCTTCCTGTACCATGACATTGTTCCACTGACTGACAAATGTTTTTATGGCCACCCGCTCGACGGGCGGTGTCGCGATAATCGATAAATCTCGTAATCCCGATAAAGACATATTCAATGTTCGTGGAATGGGTGTCGCGGTCATGGCGATCACATCGATATTCGAACGCATGACCTTTAGCTGTTCTTTTTGCTTGACGCCAAAACGATGTTCTTCGTCGAGGATTAAAAGCCCGAGGTTTTTATACTTGACTTTTTTCTGTATCAGTTTGTGGGTGCCAATGATGATATCAATTTTGCCGGAGGCAAGATCATCGAGCACTTTATCAATATCCTTTTTGGCTGTGAATCGCGATAACACATCAATTTTAAATGGCCAGTCTGCAAACCGGTCGCAGAAGTTGCGGTAGTGTTGTTGCGCCAGTAATGTCGTCGGTGCCAGAATGGCTACCTGCTTGTTATTTTGTGCGGCCACAAAAGTCGCGCGCATCGCCACTTCTGTTTTACCAAATCCGACGTCGCCGCAGATTACCCGATCCATCGGTTGGTCAGAGATCATATCGTTGACCACGCTTTCGATTGCAGCATCCTGATCGGGCGTCTCTTCAAAAGGAAAAGAGGCACAAAATTCACGATACTCAGTTTCATCGAGCTGATAGGCATAGCCTTTCTGGGCTGCCCGGCGCGCATAGACATCAAGCAATTCGATGGCGATATCCTTGACTTGCTCAACCGCTTTGCGTTTAACTTTTTGCCACTGCTCGCTACCGAGCTTGTGTAGTGGTGCATTTTCAGGCGCTGCACCGGTATAGCGGGAGACGAGATGCAGCGAAGATACCGGTACATAGAGCTTATCTTTGTTGGCATATTCCAACGTTAAATATTCACCCGTTTGCGCGTTGATTTCCAGTGATTGCAAACCCAGATAGCGCCCAACACCGTGTTCAGAATGAACGACTGGTGAACCTAGCGCCAAATCATTCAAATTGTGAATAAGTTCGTGGGTATATTCCGAGGTGCGGGTTTTACGTTTGCTTTGATGGGCTTTGCCACCAAATAATTGCGACTCGGTAATGATGCAAATCGACGAATCAGTTAATAACAAGCCGTGTTCAATTGGCGCAGTCGTGATAGCCAATTGAATGTCTGAATGAATATAGGCCGTCCAGGATTCGACGGTTGTCGGTGAAATAGCTTGTGGACGCAGCAGGTCGAGCATATATTCTCGGCGCCCGGTAGACTCGGCAATAAA
>QILK01000062.1 GCA_003233345.1 Gammaproteobacteria bacterium
ACGTTGTATGCGCCATGGGTGGCAGGTGGTAACGATGGCTCATCAACGGCCGGATATCACGCCAGTTAATACGAACCGGCATTAAGGTACCATGCCAACCGACCGCGTCCAATGGATTAATCGGGTAGACCATTCGGGTGATTTCATTGGTGTGTTTTATTAAGATGGTACATTCGTTTTCATTTTTTTGGGCGTTAAACGCGTCATCAATTTCCGGTACATCGAGCATCGCCTCGTCAAAAATCGCGTGCGCACCAACGATACCTTTTTCCGGTAATTGATAATTTGCCTCGATCATCAGAATCGCGAGTCGTTGCTGGCTCTCTAACCGCCATAAGGTTCCTTTGGGTATGACTATATAATCACCTTCGGTGAAACTGAGATGTCCGTAATCACAATACAGTTCACCTTTACCCTGATGCACGAATAATAATTCATCACCATCGGCATTTCGCACCAGGTGTTGCATCGATTTCTGGCAATGCCAGATTCTGATCAACACACGACTGTTTGACAAGAGTATTTTTGCATCCCATGGCGAGTTGCTACTGCCCTTGTCCAGGCGAGTGTCAAAGGCGCGATGCCTAAGCGGACCTTCGATGCTCGACCAGTTGGTCGGCGGGTGTTGATGGTACATTTGCGTGGCCGGTCCAAGAAATCCGTCCTTGCCTAACTCGCGTTCGTAGGTACCCTCGGGTAAGTTGGTATGCGCCTGACGGGAACTTTTCCCTTCGATACGCGGTGGATTAATCCACTTGCGCATCTACAAGGTCCCCCGCCGTATTTGGTCAAGCTCCATGGACTCGAACAGGGCTTGAAAATTACCTTCACCAAAACCTTGATTGCCTTTGCGTTGAATGACCTCAAAAAAGATTGGACCAATTGCATTTTCAGTAAAAATTTGTAGCAGCAAGTTTTCACCTTCATCGACGCTGCCATCAATTAAAATTCCATTTTTCTGCATGCGTTTAATGTTTTCACTGTGCCCAGGCAAACGCTGGTTGACCAGTTCGTAGTAACTGTCAGGGACGGAGAGAAATTTTATACCGTTTGATTTTAACGTTTCGACTGTGGTGTAAATATTATCCGTGACCAATGCGATATGCTGAATCCCTTCGCCATGATAGGCGTGCAGATATTCTTCTATTTGTGACTTGTCATCGGTCGACTCATTGATGGGTATTCGTATCTTGCCACACGGGCTAACCATGGCGCGGGATTTGAGCCCGGTTTTTATGCCTTTGATATTGAAATAGCGTATTTCCCTGAAATTAAATAATGTCTCATAAAATTTAGCCCATTCATCCATACGACCACGATGGACATTGTGGGTAATGTGATCAACATATTTAATACCCGATTCAGGCGTGGAGTCTGGTGCATCTATTTCAACAAAATCCACATCATAAATATTGCGATCGCCATAGCGGTCGATTAAATATAACAAACTGTCACCCACGCCGCGGATAGCCGGTAAGCTTAATTCCATGGGTCGGGTGGGTTGATGATAGGGTTTGGCGCCCAATTTAATGGCATGCTCAAGCGTTAAACTTGCATCGTTGACACGTATCCCGAACGCACATACAGAAGGACCGTGGAGACGCGCAAAAGACTGAGCAAAACTATCGGGTTCATGGTTGATGATAAAATTGGTGTCGCCTTGTTGGAACAACTCGACATGCTTGGAACGATGTCTAGCCTTAAGTCGAAAACCCATCTTATGAAATAGATCGGATAATAGCTGGGTATTTTCAGCGGTATATTCAATAAACTCGAATCCATCTGTTCCCATAGGATTATCATGCTGGGTGTTCATATCATTAGCCTGTTGAGATCGCCTGTTAAAGTTGACAGTACTTAGCTATATTTAGTATCTCCTTAATGATCATATAGTTAACTGTTATTCAGTATAGCAAAGGATGACCCGATTTGTGAGCTGACAAGCAGGTAAACAGCATTAAGTTGAAATAATAACAATGATAAAAAGCAAAGGATGTTATGGCTGCTAAACTTAAGGAGACAAGTTGTATACATTATGACCTTTGTTTATGGATCTGACGTTTGGGAGATAAAGTTGCATTCCGGTCATACTAAACTCAATGATTTTGCCAGCAAAAACCAATTACAGGGTATCACCCCGCGTACGCTCGAATTTATTGCCAATGCAAAACCCGGTTATACGATAGAAAAAGGTCAACAGTTTATTCACTTCCATAACCGCATTGCCAATCAATTATTAAAACATTCCGTTATTAATGATAATAAATTTACCGCCTGGTTTAGCTGCGGTGAGATAAATCACAAGCAACTCGAATCGTTCCTGGTTCAGTTTTCGGTGTTTTCAAATTTATTTATTATCGCGCAGTTACTCAAGACGATAAATGCCAATAGTCTTGAAGCGATGCGGGCGTCTAAAGAGATTCTGGTCAATGAATTAGGTGTCGTGTTTCGCAGTGAAAAGCAACAGCACGATGATCAAACTGGGCTGGTTAGTACCGAAGGTACTGTTGACGGCGGTGTGTTTCACTTTAAAGCGGCGCACTTTGAATGGTTATTACAACTGGGAAGTTGCATTGGACTTGATTTCACCGATATGGGCAAGCGTCGCCACGGTTCGGAAAGCACGTTGTTTTTTTGCGATGAACTAAATCGCCTTTACGCTAATGAAGACTATACGATCTCACAGGCATCCAGTTATGCTGTTGAAAACTGGGCAGCGGCAGGGTTCTGGAAGCAACTCATCAATGGACTAAAAATTTATCAGCAACAAAACGACTTGAAGTTACCAATTT
>QILK01000187.1 GCA_003233345.1 Gammaproteobacteria bacterium
ATTGGAAATAAAGAGGCGGGTTTATTTCCTTAAACCCGCATCGTGTAACCATCGCCGTTCACTAGGTGAGTGTAAAAAAACTAACGCCCATTAGATGCCAAGCACCGTTCTTTTAGCCGTATCCTAAAATTTAGTTTCTATACTTGCTTCTCTTGGATATTATTATCTTGTTCAAACAAATATTTACGCATTGATACTGGCCTGCTTAATAACAAACCCTGACCAAAATCAACACCAATCTCAATCAGCTTTTCCCGGATTGTCTCGTTTTCAACATATTCAGCGATAGTTTGTATCCCCATGACATGTCCGATCTGGTTAATCGAATTGACCATTGCATAATCCACCTGATCCTTGGCTAACCCCTTAATAAATTGCCCGTCAATTTTAAGATAATCTACTGGAAGATTTTTTAAATAGGCAAACGAACTCAGACCGCTTCCAAAATCATCCAGTGAAAAACGACAACCCTGTTTTTTAAAAACCGATACAAAACGATTGGCCTGGGCGATATTGGAAATTGCGGCAGTCTCGGTAATTTCAAAAATAATATGTTGATTTAAACCAGGGTACTTTTGAAACTGCTTTCTAACAAAATCGACGGTATCCCTATTACCAAGGGATTGTCCGGATAAATTCACTGCAAAGGCCATATTCATCGTTGGATGCTGTGATAAATAGGTACCCACCATCTCAAACGCCTCGTTGATGACCCATCGATCCAATTCATACATTTTATCATAGCGCTCCGCCGCCATGATATATGACATAGGTAAAATCACCTTGTCATCTTCGCCAATCATCCTTAACAGTACTTCAAAATGTTGTTTCTCATTGCCATCCTGTGGTGTTAGCGGCACGATATCCTGGATATAGAGTTCAAACCTGTTTTCTTCATAGGCTTGCTTGATGCGCTGCACCCATTCCATTTCCCCGCGGCGTTTAATCACTGCATTATCTTCAGCATTATAAATATGAAATCGGTTACGGCCTTCCTCTTTGGCCAGGTAGCACGCTGTATCCGCGAGACTGAGTGCTTCAGAAACAGTATGCTTTCCCGGGGTTATTTCCACGATACCAATACTGACCGCAACATCAAACGCTTTCCTTTCCCAGGTAAAATGAAACTGTTTCACTACATTATTCAGTTTCTGCGCTATTTCTTCCGCATCACCTATGCTGCAGTCCTCCAGTATCATTGCAAACTCATCACCCCCCAAACGGGCGATCGTATCGGAATCACGTATCTGCGTTTCCAACAATACGGCGATACGCCTGAGAAGCTGATCACCGGCAATATGTCCACAAGTATCATTAATGATCTTGAATTGATCGAGATCAAGATATAAAAGTATGCACGGCTTCTTCGGGAGGTCAATATACTCTATTGCATATTTTAAACGTCTGGTAAATTCGCGGCGGTTATATAATCCGGTCAAATCATCATGGGTCGCCTGGAATTTTAGCTTATCAGCCAATTCTTTAGCCGTGCTGACATCCCTAAAAACAACAACCAGTTCTTCAACTTTCTCTTTGTAATTGGTAATCGGCGACACTGAACCACTTAACAGTGCTTTCTTTTTCTTGGTTAATAAATATATATCGTCGGAAATTTGCGTTGTTTTGCCGTGTTGACGATAAAATCTTGATGGACTAAATTCTACTTTTTCATCATTCTGGTTGACAAACGATGTGATCGATTCAAAAAACTCACCCTTAACTTTAGTCAAACGACTATTCGTCAACGCTTCTGCAACCGGATTCATATATTCTATACGACCGTCAAGATCGGTCACAATAATGGCATCTTCGATAGAATGAAAAGTCACTTCGGCTTTTTCGCGCTCTGCCGCCAGCACTTGGCGCGCCTTTTGTCGTGTTAATTGGCTACCATACTTAATATTGATCGCATATAAAACTAACCAGCCCACGACCAGGCAAATCAAAAAGGCTGCGATCATGACATTCTTCTGCAAGATCTGTGTGCTATTGCGTTTTTCCACGATCAACTTGAAGGATTGTAATTTTGAATCAAGATTTGAATGCAACTGAAAGTTTTCGAATAAAGGTGAAACGGTATCGCGAATAAAGTTACGCCTCTTCGGTCGCGTCTTCTTGTCATAGAGGATACCTAGCCGACTCTCCAACCGATAGCCAAGATCGGCGTGCTTGCGCTGACTAAGGTTAGACATTAACCTGTCGATATCAATAACAAGCACAATCATTTTACGGGTTAGTGATGTTCCACTTTCACTGCTCACGGGGTTAACAACCGGGCGGAGTAATAAATACACATTTATCTTCCGGTACTTAATTCTTTGAGACACAATATGATTATTGTTTTCCAGCGCCTTGACAACTAGGTCGCGAACATCCTTTTTCTTAAAAAAATCAGCGTTTAAAACTGGCTTTAGCTTATCGCTTAATACACTAGTCCGGCTGGCTTTATATTTCGGATTTGCACTATCGCTTAAATCCCATTGACTGGTATTAATCGCCAGTATATGCGGATATTGATTTAATAATTGGGTAGTATAACTGTAAATTTGATTTTTATGCT
>QILK01000063.1 GCA_003233345.1 Gammaproteobacteria bacterium
GGGGCGGCGGATTTACGTTATATTTTTACTATCAATAACGATAGCCACGATGATTATAGTAAGTGCGAGGATAACCATAATGTCGATCATTCATGACACTTCTAAGCTGGCGATAACGCCGGCGTACATTCAAGATTTGCGGCGAAAGATTTGCGTATTTATTGTAACGCGTCTTTCTAAGTTTACGATTCAGCCGATTATATGAGTGTGCAACAAGTCGATAGTTATGGTAAATATTTCTGCGTGAATGACGTCTTTTGATAGACCTATTCAGTCGATATGCTCTTCTCGCCAACCCGGCAGCAGCGCTTCTGATGTGAACCGGCGCATGTCTTACTTTGGCTTTATCTACCAGGGTCCAGCTAACTGAATTTAAATGTCCCGCAACATGACTTAGATCACTCTCATGGGCAAAAACAGCTGTATTAAAAAATACCGTTGATACGAGTATGAGTTTAACGATGTAGTTCATTATCCTTCCTCTGTCGATTAAATTAGTATTGATGCCTTAAAATTTCCATTCTAATGCTTAATCGATAGAAACGTAGTAGATCAAAAAATTGTCTATTTTTCTGCTAATTAATTGGAAATAGCGTTATTGGATTATATTTTTATTTAAATAACAATTAGTTAACGTAATTTTAATTAGAGTAATTTAAAGTAACTCGCTTTTCCCCGACGCCTCGGATTTTGGCTTTAACCCTGAGCAATATCCCTTTCAGGTTCTGTTCTGACGAAAGACGTTTATTTAACCTATCTGCTTGCGACTTCAATATAATAGGACCGACACGAACCCGGTACCTAATCGTCGAACCGAGCCGTTTAGTAATATAGGCTTTATAACCTCGCCTTTTTAGCTTATCCCTAAGACGACTGGCATTACGCTTTATTGAAAAACTGGCAATCTGTAAAACCCACCTGTTACCGCGGCGGGTATGAGATTTTACCAAT
The DNA here is from genome assembly GCA_003233345.1 of Gammaproteobacteria bacterium. GTDB lineage: Bacteria > Pseudomonadota > Gammaproteobacteria > SZUA-21 > SZUA-21 > SZUA-21. The sequence goes on from QILK01000063.1 coordinate 952, forward strand.
TTTATCTGCGGCTTCCTTTTAACCCTTTTTATGACTTTGGCTCTGGAAATCAACTGATCGTGAAACGGAAAATTTCTTCTTTTGGATATTTCAAAAAAACGCTGATTGGTGTTTTTCATCGCCACAAATTCAGGTGGGAACATCTCAAGATGTCGTTTAATCTGCCTTGGATTATCTTTTACGATTTCATGTTTTTTTAAGTAACTTTTGAAACCCGTATCAGGAACATGATCGAGGATTCCATATGGCCGTGCAAACGATACAATCGCCACAAGAACCATAGGAATCGATGCGACCAGACATACCATTGTCAATACGCTGGTATTCATCCTTGAAACCAGAAGATTTGCAACAACTATTGTAATTACAATAGCGAGCACCACAGCCAATCCTTCTTTATGCGCGACTAATATCGACCCGAAAAAATTGTTAATCAACATAACCGCAACAACCATTATCGCAATCGATAATGGCCAAGACGCTATCCACCAACTCACAGCATCTCGTCTGATATTAAAGGCACGCTTACTATAATAATATGCTGAGATAAATCCATACAATACCCACAACCATGTGGTACTGATAGCTTTACCATATATTATTAACTGGGATGACGCACTGGCAACATCGGTTACCATCACTAGAGCAAATACAATCACTCCCTTATCCCATATAGTCTTTTGCATAGTGGATCTCGTCCTGGTGCAATGTAATAAACCATCCCTGGTTTTACCGGTATAACTTCCCTGTGATTGTTGACTATGCAGATATCGATCCGCTTTTTAACATCGTTAAAAAAAGAAAAAATGCACGATACTGCTTAGAATAACTTGCTGAAATTACGCGTTAAAAATTGAATTACACAATTTGCATAATGATATTGGTGAGAAATGATCAGAATTCATCAGACTGTTAGTGGCTATACGCGGACAATTATAATTCGTATACGGCAATAGGCGGCAACCTTGGTAGGTTTAGTTTTTAAGTGAAAGGGTAGTGCACTGTTTTGCTTCGTAATACGCTATATACGATGATAGATTAAAAAAATTTCCAGGGTTTTGCTTTGAGTTTTGGCCGTTTATGCAAACCGATATAGATACCGAGAACCATACCACCGAACCCTGATATAAAGGTTGCCGCCTGTATTTGAGTGCGAGCTTCTCTTACTAATTCCACAGCAATATTGCTAAAAATATAATAAATACCCAACCAGATGAACATACCCATCAGCGCGTGCGCCAAGTGAATTGTATATTTGCTACGCTTACTTCTAATAATCCTGTCCTTGATTTTTTTCTTTTCTAGCCCGTTTTTCAATATACCCAGCGCCACTGACGTGTATAACGCTCCAAATATTGACCAATGTACCCAGGTAGCAAGGCTGGCTGTGTTTACCATCGAAATTTTAGCGATAACAACCCAAACAATGTTGATATATAGTTTCCACGCAATGATAGTAACCATCAATCCTAAGCCACCCCAAATCAGCACATCTTTTAGTTTTTTCGGGCCATAAAGTTTTTCAACTATATAAAGTATAAAACCAATAATACCTGACAAAGAGGCAATAATAGCTAACACCCGTTACCTCGCTATTGTTATAGTTTAGATCCAGACAAGAAAAACGTCATAAAACACTAAATATACTTAAGATTATTTTGAAAATCCACGAAAACAGCGCTAACAAATACTTTCAGCGGCACACCTGATACGGCCAAATCCCTATTAATTATTTTTGTCCTAACCCTATCCGACTAACCCTAGCAGGAACAGGTAGTTACTCAAATCGCCCGGGTACCAGGACACAACGACGAGGGTGAATGTAAATAATTGAAGTGGCAATAGATAAAATAAAGCAAAGACAAGCAGGAAGGTACACCCGGTTGGTAGTAGTAATGCCATTAATGAACATTGATACTTCTTGTTCCGTCCAATATAAATATGCACCAGGGTTAGAAAAAGTAACACCAGAAAATACAACCCTAGCGCGTTTATTACCACTAGCATACCCATTTCTTGCTGGTAATAATGCGAAGGAAGTAAGCGATATGCGAGGTTGATTATCAGCGGCGTCGCGATAAGCGCAATAAAATAGTGAAGACGACTAAATTTAATGTATGGTATAGAAATAATAATGGCACCCTTTGATTACAACTATTCACTTTTCGACTATCCGGTTGCTACCTGCTTAAAAAATGCTGTTTCGATTCTACTAAAAATTTCCCCTGGACACCCGCTAATTTTTCGGCCATCCACCGCAGACACTGGAAGCAATTCCACCCCGGTTCCTGTTAAAAAACACTCATCCGCAGTATATAAATCATACGCGGTTAAATGTACTTCGAGCGCTTTAATGCCCAAATCAGTTGCTATTTTTATCACAGTGCTTCTGGTAATCCCTTGCAACGCCCCATCGCTCACGCACGGCGTATAAAGAATATCATCCTTGA
>QILK01000141.1 GCA_003233345.1 Gammaproteobacteria bacterium
CCATTTGTTGTAGATTACAAGTACCTAGTAAAACAAACTTGAGACGCTATTGTGTGGAATACAAATCTAGCTTATAAGAAATGAAACAACTCAAATTTTGTATTTATTTTTTTAGTATAATGTATTTAACTCAATAGCGATCGATAGGATTTCCAGGTTACTTAAGAAACTCACCGATAGCATAACTTTCGTGAATTCTAAGCAGGAACTAGCTGCTCTAAAGTAAACAGCGGGGACTAACTTAAATCATCAGCTAAAACTACAGATTACCACAGCTCAATTTCGCCTTGATTTCTCCTTATAAATTGCACACGTATTGATTAGATTATTAATAATCTTACTGAGCGATAGGGATAAACATGTTTATTGCACATCTTCCAGCAGGTTATATTAGCGCCCGTTATTACTGCCAATTTTTGGCGGCTAACCGTGCTCCCTTGCCATTGTGTCGTTAGCTACTTATTTATTTATTCGATCAAATAAATAAATTGGTACTGCTTCGACCTCGATTTTAATGATATTTGCACATTATTGACACATCTATGCCACTTTTGACATTTATATTTAGCCCTTATACTAATAAGGCAAAGTCTAAAATGGACAAAACTGACCCACTACAAAAAAATGCTAATCATAGCCATATCCATACCCTGGTTGAAAAAAATATAATTTCTTACGACTTGTATCACCGCGCGCTTGATCTAGCAGGCATTCGCCCACTCAGTGGAAACAGTTTATAGAACTGGTATTTGCATCGCTTGGCGCTGGATTTTTATTATTTGGGATACTGTCTTTCTTTGCCTATAATTGGGTTGGTCTGGCGCCCATGTATAAATTTCTAATCATTCAATCACTCATTGTCGCCTCCGTCATAACGGCCTTGCTTAAACCAGCCGACACCTTATTTCGAAAATTAGCGCTTACTGCTGCGTCAGTATTTACTGGTATATTTCTAGCTATTTATGGACAAGTCTATCAAACAGGTGCTGATCGATACCAACTATTCTTAACTTGGTCGCTGCTTATTTCTGGCTGGGTTATTATCTCTCGATTCTCTGCCCTGTGGTTTTTTTGGATTTTACTGATTAACTTGTCGATTGCATTGTTTATTGGCCAGACCTATGACATGGAATTGAAAGGCGCCTATATGCTGGCTTTTATTCTGGTACCGATAAATGCGCTATTTTTAATAACCGCAGAATGGCGTTATTTAAAGGAAGTTCAAGAGGATGCTTCCCCATGGTTGTTATATGCCTTACTCATTACAACACTGGTTAGCCTAACCTGGGCTACCCTATTCATCACCCTGATTTCCAAAGAACTAACAATCTATCTCTTTTATATCGCGATTATTGTACCCTTATACTGGTATTACTATCGGAGAAAAAACCTGTTTGCAATGACACTTTGTCATCTTAGCACTGGTTTCGCCGCAACCAATTTTCTAATAGTATATTTTACAATGGACTTAAAACATATGCTCTACTTGAGTGCTTATGTGCTCACACTCGCATCTGGTTTTGTACACCATTTAAGGAAACTACAGTCTAGGTGGCAACAACAATGAAAATTTTTAATGAAACAAAACCTGTTTTTACTGTAGTCGACACGCTTAAACAGCAAGGTGTAGATATCGATATCAATAAAAGTCGGGAAGCGCTGGATAGCAATGAACTACCGCGTATCTGGTATATTCAGTCGCTGCAAGGCATCGCTGCCTGGGCATCCGCGATTATGTTACAAGCCTTTATTGTGTTTTATTTTTCCGAAAAAAACCAAGTAATGTTTGCTTTCGGTATTAGTTTTTATGCTTTAGGTGCTATTTTATGCCGGGTCTCCTGTCATGCTGTTTTCAGGCGTCAATTAGCAATGGCTTTGTCAATTTCCGGGCTGCTTGCCGTCGGCGTTGCGCTAGGCAGAAATTATGAACTCGCCGGTTATTTTGGGATGAAAAGTGGTACTTTTTCTCCCTTGGTACTTGCCAGTGCAGAAGCTATAATTTTATTTGTCCACGCAGACCCTATACGACGTTTCTCAGCTGCCATGAATGCGTTTTTACTGTTTACAGTTTTCCTACTGAACACCAACCATGAGTTGGATAACGAGATCATCATATTTATTTTGTGTAGTTTTTCGGTGATTATTTGGGATTACCAAACCCGCCTTATCAATGTCAAATCAAAGCTGTATCAACCATTACAATACGCGGTACTTGCTAGCCTGGGTATAATTGTCTTACTAGCTTCCTTGGGTGCATTTTCGGGAAATTTTAACGGCAATGCCACGACAACAGTTATACTCGCTGGTACCCTTATTTTTGTCATCTATCGCCTGCTCGAACGACTGAAACTCTTTAGCCTACGAAGTATGATTGCCAGCGCCATAGTTGTCATACTTATTTCAGCGCTCACTTATCAAATACCGGGAATTATCGCTTCGCTCCTATTTTTAGTTTTGGGTTACGCGCATGGTAATAAACTGGTAACCGCTTCTGGTGTTATTGGCTTATGTCTATCTATTGGTATTTATTATATGAATATAGAAATGCCGCTGTTACAGAAATCTTTTTCCATGGTCATAATCGGCTCACTGTTTCTAATAGCAAACATTGTTGTTAAATATGCTCATAAACTTGGTTTTACACGGGAAAATCTAGAGGAAAAATAATGAAAACCATGTCACCTTATCCTATTATTCTCACAACAATACTCGCATTACTCTTTATAAATTTTTCTATTTTTAAGAAAGAACAGTTACTAAAAAATGGTACACCGGTCTATTTAAAACTGGCGCCGGTTGATCCGTACTCTATTATGCAAGGTTACTATATGATTCTGAATTATAAGATGCCTGAAAATCTGGAGAGCCTGTCTCGAGTATATAGCAAACAGTCCGGATACCTAGTGTTAACAATCAACCCTGATCACAAGGCAAATATCCTAAGAATATATAACAAAGAAAAACCTTTAGCCAAAGGCGAAAAACTGATTCGATACCAACGGGATGGCTGGAATACCTTTCTTGGCGCAGGTGCGTACTTTTTTCAGGAAGGTCACGGTAAAATATATGAATCGGCAAAATTCAGTAAGCTTATTCTAGGGGATAATGGTGAAACTATACTGCTAGGCCTTCTCGACAAAAATCTTAAAAAGCTTGGAAAATAG
>QILK01000230.1 GCA_003233345.1 Gammaproteobacteria bacterium
ATCATCAGCGAGTGAAATAACGATGGATTCCTTATGGACGTCCATACCGATAAAAAGTATATTAGATTGTGTCATGTCGATCTCCGTTTCTATTTATGAAGTGTTTCCATTTCATATTATGGCGCTGGCTGCTTTTGTAGCTAACCCACGTAGGACGGAGATCGGCTCCCTTAAGGGGAAATCATTATGTCTAGCTTTTAAACCAACCGTGAAAAATAAAATGCAATGGTCAAAATTAAATAACGAATGCTCATTTATTCTGAAAGGTATTCAAGATGAGTGGACCGATCTTATGAAGAGTGATGATGTTGAAGAAAAACACCATAAATTTATAGCGGAAAACTCTTCGATATGCTGGGGTAAAAATGTTTATTTTTCAATTTCTAAATTAAATCTCTTTGGTGAGTACACACCCGATTTTGTTTTAATTGATGAAAAGGGTAGCCTTGGCCTTGAATACACATTAGTTGAAATTGAGAAGCCGAGTACAGTTACCGTCACTCAGCAACATAATCCAGCTTCAGGACTAACACATGCTATTAAGCAAATTAGAGATTGGAAAAATTGGATAGATAGGAATAGCCCGCAAGTAGGTAAGCTATTTCCGTCTAAATTTAGTCACGAAACAAATGCTCATATAAAGTTTATGCTAATTGCAGGAAAAAGAAACAAGATATCTCATGAACAACAGGCCGAGAGAATTAAACAGGCACATGAGGTAGGTTATGATATTAGAAGCTTTGACTACATTACAGATAACATAAAAAATTATCACGCAAGAGATTTTATTATACCGAATTCAGATGTTAATCAAGATTATTGGGATAAAGGGTTATTTCATGATTTTGCAAATCCATTTTATGAGTCTCTTTCTAATAAATCTTGGAAAAAAATCAGCACATCGCCAGAGTTAATACGAGCACATATGATTGGTCAAAATATAGACCTTATAAACAAAAATATGACAGTAAATAAAAATTTTGAAGTATTCAAAGAAAAATGCACAAGCTAACAAATAGCTCCAGCGGACAATTTAAAGTGGCACTTGTTTTGCTTTCGCAAAAACGTGCCACTTTAAATCGCCGCTGAGCAAGGCGTTAGAACTTATTCATTAACCAAGGAGACATCATAATGGCAAGATGCACTGCACCTGTACGAGGACATAGTTCAGCGGCCGCTGCTGCACGCTGTCCCGCATGCCGTTACAAGAGCCACGGCTATAGTGGATATGGCTCGTCCTACTCTTCGTATGGCAGTGGACGCAGCAGTTACAGCAGTAGCGGTAGTGGCCGATCGAGTAGTAGCGCAAGACCGCGCTGGTCGAGACCAGGATCGTCTGTGTCTTACACATATGCTCAAGTTCAGTCACTGACACCAATTCGGGAAGCTGTTGAAATTAGTGCAGCGACCCAACCTGATCTTCGTGATGCTTTTTTATGTCACGCTTGGGACGACCGAAAAGGACCGGCCAAAGAGCTACATGATTTACTTGAAGCGGCAGGTGTTAAAGTTTGGTTCAGTGAGAAAGATCTTGGACTAGGCGTTCCTATGATGCGCGCAATTGATAAAGGCTTAGCAAATTCTAGGATAGGGCTTGTATTGGTTACCCCTGCTATGCTGGATCGCCTACCAAAAGAGAGCGTCGCTGACAAAGAACTTTCTGCACTGCTCGCGGGTAACCAGCTCGTTCCAATCGTGCACGACACTACTTATGAAGCACTGCGCAATGTCAGTCCTTTACTCGCATCTAGAACTGGTTTGGATACTTCGGAAGATTCAATGAAAGTTGTCGCAGAAAAAATCGCTGAGCTGGTGGCTATTTAGCACAGTCTGCGTAGGTTCTAACAATGCAAATGCACACGGACAGTCAAAAGCGTCGTTTGGTTTGTGTATTCCGCGGCGCTCCATTTTACACAAACCAAACGCCACTTTTGCCTGCCGGTGATTTGCGGCGTTATAAGTCAAAGGATAAATATGGAATTTACGATTATTGATCTTGAGTGGGAAGGTTCTTTTAAAGTTAGCTACGACAGAAATAAAGATGCGTATCTACTAGATTTAATACCACCTGAATTATTGAATTTATCAGGATTTTATCAAATATATGGTAGGCATCCGGTCTATGGTAATGACGTACTATTGTATATAGGGGAAACAAAAGAAAATGAAGATGGCACAAGGTCATTTAAAAATAGATTATCTGAGCATGTGAAATCAAAGTTTTTCTATCATACAAATTTGTCTATTTCATTAGCACCTTTCAGAGAAGACAGCGATGCAATAAAAGATATCGAATCCGTATTAATATATTCACACAAGCCTGCACTAAATAAACATCACCTTGATAGTAGTAGAAATTGTAAAAAGAAATACCTTATTAGAAATTGGAGTTTTGTAGGTAGTCTAAACGAGTGCTGCACAAGTTATTGGGATGAAATTAACTTATAACAACACGCCCTGAGGTGGACAGCAACACAAAAATCAGGCACCAGCAGCAAATTTTAATAATTGCGAGTTACGTTTTTTCAATGCATT
>QILK01000273.1 GCA_003233345.1 Gammaproteobacteria bacterium
CCTCCATGTGGTTCTCATACCAATATACAGCCGGTTTAAACCGGACAAGCTAATTGTCGCTAACCGGACACCGTAATTGTCGCGGAACAGCGGACATTGGAAAATATTTCCATCTTCACTTTACCACTATAGGTGAGATTGTACGGAAACAGTAAAAAAAACCATCAATCCTAGACCTGACCCTATGAACTGCTACTATGAACTGATGCGGGGCCACGCTGTCCGTTGCGAACAAAGGCCCAGCGTAATCATCACGGCGATTCATGAATAGTGCAGGCTAATTAAGTATTGTGTCACCCTAATCGCTGGATAGAATGTAGCATGCCAATATTAAAGGATAAATTATGAATCCATTAAATCAATCGACCCCATCGATCGTCGATCGTGACCGATCTTTGGGAGGAATGGAACGATGTCAATATATAGACTACGCATATCACCATATCAGCCCATTCTGTCTATTATAACTGATAGCCGAATTAGAGAACGGAGAATTATATGAATAAGGAAAAATTGATAGACCATCTATCCAAAGAGATAGAAACATTAACAAACAATACGTTAACGTATCGCGTACGTGCGGCGTTTACTATATGGATTGGCCCGTTTGTCCTTCTTGGCGCACTAATAATCGCGACAAAAGGAAATATTGAATTCCAAACAGAGAGTGGAACATTCTGGATAGCGGTAATAATTGCCGCTGTTTCATATTATGGCCTCGGCGTAGCTGCGGCGATTGTAGAGGAACAAGCATGGGATCAGTGTGAAGACTGGAGAAGGGCGATAGTGGCGGTATCTTTACGAGATGACCTTAAGGCAGAAGAATTAAATGACTTGATAAGTTTTGGGAATGCCTCGAAGAAAATACGTGGCGCGTATTATAAATTATTCGGTCTTATTTTGATCGCTTTTTCGGCGATAGCTGTCATAGCAACTCACATAAGGAAGTGCTGATCAAACCTTTGAATTATGATAAAGAAAAGCAAGGTGAATTCTACTTTTAACTCCTGTTGTTTCTCGGGGGGATTACCAGATCAATTCTGGGAAACTGCTATTAATAGTGCCGAAGATTATCGGCTGATTATCGTATCAGTATTCGCCACCCGAAACAAGCTCACTGACCTGCTTGAGAATATCGAAAACAAAGAGGAGAAAACAGTTATCGATTTTGGCTGTGGTATTGGAAATGCAATACCATTTCTCAAAAAGTTCAAGAAAGTTTATGCTGTAGATTCTTCGGATAACATGTTGAATCAGGCAAAAGATAAATATCCCCATCAAAATATTATATTTTTGAGAGGAGACCTGAGAGACATTAAAGCCCCAAGAAAATCAGACATTGGTCTGGCCATATCGTCGATATGGCCCCGTATGAATTGCGAATTCAACATGATCATCAGCAATCTGATCAAGAATATAAAGGCGCATGGAAAGCTCTATCTTGTTTTACCTTCCCTTGAATCACTCACGCTATTCTATCAATGCATAGGGGATCATGAATACAAAAAAGAAGGCAATCACTTCAGTGCATTGAATCTGGTTAATCGGTATGTGATCGACTCTCAATATACTTCTATGGGGTATATCAATACGGGCGCAGGCATACAAAAGTACTGGTTAAAAGAAGAAATCTTGTCTGTATTGGAAAAATACGATTTCAAAAACATGGAAACTGAAAAACTGAACCTGGATTGGGAGATGCAAATCAAACGAACGGAACTAATGGAGTATCCCAATCTTTGGTTTTGGCTGATAAAAATCGGACTTTAAATGTTGACCGAATACATCGTTAACCAATTGGAGGAGGCGGAGAATTTGATACGGCTGTATTGTTGTCACTCTTGTTTGCATTATAAACCAGAACTCCAATCCCGATAGCTACTGCGCCAATTAATACTTTAGTTGTTGTTGACATGCCTTCTTCCGAATTGTCATAACCCACATCATTTGTTGGCTTTGCTGCATCATTTGTTACATATAATCCTGCTGATTTTTCCTGTAAATCGATTCTTGGAGCAAAGGTTAATCCATGGCTGACACATCCGCTTAAGCCCAGTGTTCCAATAGCTGCCGTGATAGCTACTGTTTTCTTGCCTTTTTTCAATAAATTATACGATAATTTGGTGCTTGGTGCTTGGTGCTTGGTGCTTGGTGCTTGGTGCTTGGTGCTTGGTGCTTGTGGGATTGCTCCGCGTAGCAATGTTTCAAGATTGTTTTCCATCGTATGATCTCCTCTCCACCCAAGACGAACGGTAGAATAAACCAACAATGTTTTCAATGAATTATTAAGCAATGTGGTGAACTGTACATTACGTTAAATTGGCCAATGCTTACATTTTTAAAGCATCCACCCATTTATGGAATAAAAATGACAGGCGGCGCTAAGCATTGCAAATGGTACGGAATTACGTACCATTTGCTTGACAGGAGAAGCGCCATGACAACTCTTTCAGTTAGCGAAGCACGATCCAATTTATATCGACTTATTGATGAAACGGCCATGAGTCATCAGCCAGTTGTGATCAC
>QILK01000059.1 GCA_003233345.1 Gammaproteobacteria bacterium
TTCTTGACCCGCTTGTGAATAGTGTCGTCAGCTTTTACAGCCAATCGAACCTTAACATCTTTGATGGATTCCGTTCCACCAACTCGTTCGATCATTACACGAAATCTCTTAATGCCTTCAAGGCGCAGACGCTCACGCGGAGAACGCATATATTCTGCATCACGTCCGATCCGCTCTGCTAATTTAAGAAACAGATCTGTGTCATTGCTTTGCAGAAGGGAGTTCGTTTCTTTCACTTTTAACTTATCCCATTTAACTTGCAATAACCTTTCTACCGCCCGCACGAAAACGGCTGTGACTTCTATTTTAATGTCTTTAAAGTTCTTATAAATAGCATCTTGCAATTCATTCACTGTACGCGCTATTGCATCTGCTTGCTGATCGTCAGGACTGCGCTCCTTGGATTTTTTTTGTTTCTCTGTGGCGGCCATTCAATACCTCTCAACTATAAATATTGCGCTTTTCTATTTAATATATTATACATAGAAAAGCTCTATTATTCAATATCGGTTATTTAGTGCGTATAATTATTTGATATTTCCAATTGTAACCAATTGTTTATTTTGGCTATATTATACAATACTTAAAATAAGTGCTAATTTTATAGCCGTTAAGCAAACGGTGATAATATCTGTACAAGCCCATTTTGCAGAATACTGTATTTTTCTTATGGTTTGTTGGAGGTAAGTTCAAGTTGTCCCGTATTTACCCGACTGTCCAGCGTTTACAAGTCTTTAAAATAATAGCTATCTCGCGCGGAAAAAAGAAAAGCGTTTATGCAGCGCAAATACTCTACTCACGACTCGATCCTGAATTCCCGCAACCTAAAGACCCAACACTACCAACCGGCATACGCAACTGGACTGACTTATAAACATTCGCAAACGTTTAATCACCCAAGTAGCCCGGACTTCGCGCAGCGAACGCCGGGTAAACGAACAGAATATTATTTGCGTTTCTCGCGGAAGCAAAGTGGACTACTCCTGATGCCCCACGAATTCTATATTTTTTTAACCAACCTAATTAATAACTCGGAACCTGTACTAAGCGAGTGAATTTACCCCTCATTCTAGTCAGCAAAGCGCATTGAATATGCGGAAATTATGTTTTTTGAACTTGTATAAAAAACCCTGTGAATGGGTAAAATTTTCGAAGCTCCTCCTCTGAAAATTCCTTGTAACCATATTTCGAATCACCAGTAACATACTTCTTCTATCTTCCTTATATAAACCAGTGATTCCCTGAACAACGCTTTTGCTTTTTCTTTTTTTCCAAATCTCTGTAACGCTCGAGCCAGTGACAACGCAAAACCACAGTTGATACTACCAAACTCCATATCCCGCGTGTACTTCATACTCTTGAGATAGGCTTTCGTCGCCCTGTTTAAATCCTGTGTCCTTTCGGACGATCTTCCCAGATTATAAAGTGCAAAAAACACCTTGTAATTAGCTGCATTTTTCCAATTCAGCGCAATATCTGCCTGGGACTCGAAGTGAATTACTGCTTGATGGAATTTTTTATTATTAACGTAGATGTTGCCCAGCATATTATGAACCCTGGCTAGCTTAATATGTTTTACTCCGTAAACGTGCTTGTAGATATTGAGTGCCTTGATTGCATAGGATAGTGATTTCTCATGATTTTTCAAACGTCGAAATAAGCTAGAGTAATCGAGAAAAATATCGGCAACAAGTGTTGTTTATTATTAAGGTAAGCTATTACAAATCCACTCCTTCATTAAAATTTTGATCTGTGTTTGGTATTTCACATTACTTGCTTCACATTTTCTACGGAAGGCAGTCAATAATGATTCCGGAATTTTAATACTAATTAGTTTGGTTTTATCAGCGGGCGCTTGCATCAAGCGAAATGATTCTAAAAATTCTGCAATGCTGTCCGGGGACATTTTTTTGCATTGTTCTAAATACTCATCGGTAAAATATTGTACAGCTTTCATTTCAGTTTCTCCAATGCCTTAACATCCTCTATATCCTGTGGGCGATTTGATTTTTTTTTCATGGATATTAAATCAGTTATACTCGCTAAGTGGACATTGGTACCTAATACTTTTTTATTAGTAATTTTCATTTTTTTAACGTCTTCGATAATTATAATACCTACAACTTCAATCGGATTATCCGGATTGCTAAATGACCAGGCGATCAAATTTCTATTCTTGATATATTCTTCACGAAAGTGAAAAATATTTTCCGCATTAACAGGCAGACACGATTTGAGCCCAATATTAAGTAATGCCTGTTCAGTAGATTTAAAGGCTTTTTCATTAAGTTGGATAACAAAATCTAAATCAACAGTTCCTCGAACGGCGCCATGCAACGCCACCGCATGGCCTCCTACTAAGGCATAACTAACATGCTGTTTTTTAAGAGAATTGATAACTTTCAATAAGAACATGCTATAAAGTATATATCAGTATATACTTAAATCAAATATAATTTTCGATTTTTTAATCACAGTGACTTTGCATGCCCATTGCCACTCCTGTTACCAGTCACAGCGGTGTCTATAATGACCATAACCAATATGACCAAGACGAGCTTGAGAACGACCGTGGTGACCACGACGGTGATGGCGATGCCGAAGCAGTGTGTCTGGCTCCAAGGCCAAATATCATTACTGCAACCAAGCTTAATACTTTAAATAGTTTTTTCATGATAGCACTCCTCAATATCAGTTGATTTCTAAGCAATTGTACTAATAAAACATTCTTGGATGTTTTCATGGATAAGAATATGCAATTGGTATTTCGGTGTAGAGTGAAAGTATTCGGGAGGCCTTATAGAAAGAAATTGCTCTCAAAACAGTTTACTCCCTAGAATAACCCAAATTGAGAGCTATACTAGCGAATATATAGGCAATTGTCCTATTTGCTTATCACTGAGGGTAACTGAAAACTGTTGCAAAAAATGGATCTTGGGATTCATTTTTGGCTACGCACTTACACGCATAAATACGGTATTCTATGTTTTCGAAACTCTCGTCTTACAGATTGAAACTGTCCAAAAAGTGGCTTTATGCGATTCTCATCTCGTCTATCGCTTTATCGATTATTTTGCTTTTCAGTATCGCACAAAGCACTACAAAGAAATTTCGCGCGAATTTTAACACGCAAGCGAGACTGATTGCCAACGCTATTGACCTTGAGCGACTTAAGAAGTTAAACGGTAATGCTAGTGATCTCAGTTCACCAGATTATCAAAGAATTAAGG
>QILK01000007.1 GCA_003233345.1 Gammaproteobacteria bacterium
TGGTGTCGGCTTCAATAGTTAGTTCACTATTGTTTTCAACAGAAAAAACACCATCAATCAAGTATATATTTGTCGCTTGCATGGCATAATCGCTGTTTAACCTGCCCATTAATTTGATTACATCAGTGCCATTAATATTTTCCATGGTCTCAAAAAATGTGGTATTGACCAAAAACCGTATTTTTTGCGTGGCCTGTAGATTTTTCTGATCGGTCAGCACAAAATTAAACTCTGATTCTGTGCCGTTTGGGGTGTTTTGCGGAATGGTATATTCAAATAAGAAGGTATCCGTAATGGCACCTGTAATGCCACCGTCATAGGTAATAGATTCAATAAGATTCCCATCCAAAAATATCTCGAACTTCAATATTCCGTTTTCCGCTTGTAATTCAAATTCTTGAAATATATTATTTCCGGCTTCTTGTACCAATAGGTCTGGTAATTCGAATGAAGCGAACAAGGAAGGATTGGAAAATGGGAAATCTACCTCATTTTTTTCGCAAGAAAACTGACAAAGGATGAAAAACAGGATACTATATTTCGAAATTCTCATTGTTTCTTAGTTTTTTTATGTTATAAACTGTAACTTATCCCCGTTCGGATCGACCAACCGAAAAAGGCAATTCTTGAAATACGATTTTGCTCCCCCTGATACCTTATAGTAGGCGCATTATTAAGATTTACTCCTTCTATATAAAAACGCCAGTTCTTAGCAAATTTCAAAGTAGCATTTGCATCAATTTGAAGACGGTCCTTCTGGACAAAATCGCTTTCCGGTCTACTGGCAATGGTACTTAGAAAACTCCCATTGTAATTAGCAGAAACACGAGCAGTAAATCTTTTATAATCAAATGCCAAAGCAGTATTAAAAGTGTGCTCTGCCTGTCCAGGTAATGAAATATTATCCCTGTCCTGTGTAAAAGCATCGGAATAGGCGTAGGTATAATTACCCTCCAGATTAAAATTCCTTAAAAACCCGGGTAAAAACCCAAGAGAACGGAAGAAATTAAATTCCACTCCGGCAACGGTGGCGTTTTCTCCATTTTGTTGTTGTTCAAACTGAAACCCCTGAGTGTTCGGGTATCCTGGAAAATCTTGTTGAAGGGAAGGGTCGACCCTTCTAAACTGAAACTTGTCTATATCTTTATAAAAAACGCCTAAGGAAATAACTCCTACATCTTTAAAGTAGTGCTCGAACATCAAATCTATGTTTAGCGCTTCAGCAGGTGTTAGATCAGGGTTGCCCAAACGCAGGCGAAAAGCATCTACATCTAAATTTACAAAAGGTACTAGGTCATTAAAATTGGGGCGTGCGTAATTAAAGATTGTAGCAAATCGTAATGCAGTATAATCAGTAAAGTTATATTTAAAGTGAATATTTGGTAGCAGAAAGTTAAACTTACTGCCTCCTTGTATAGGCGAAGCTTGTACGTCGGTTCCGACTCTAAAAACCTCAAAGGCATCATAATTTACTTCATTGAATTCATAGCGAATTCCTGCAAGTACCATTAATTTATTAAACTGGATCTTTGCCATGGCATAGCCTGCATAAATATCTTCAGTGGCCTGATAGGTGTCATTGAGTGATACACGTCTTGAATTCCAAGCTTCATCTGATTCATTTAATAATCTTCTGATGGAGTTTCTATATTCAAAAAAATTATCTTTATCGATTAATGGACCAAAACGATAATCTCCATATAAAAAGTTGGTAGGCTCTTTCCCCGATAAGGATCGAAAAAATATTTCCTCTTCATTGATTATATTATTGGGGTCATTGAGTGTCGAAAATATGTTATTTCTAAATTTATCATTGTTTTGTGTACGGTATTTGCCTCCAAACTTTATAAGACTTTGATGTTTTCCTAACTGAAAATGTCTTGTAATATCCATTTGCCCTACAAGGTTGCTAGCAGTAGTGGTTTCAAAATCGTTTGTATATCTTCTAAAATTGCTAAATAGAAAGGGACTGAGCACGTCTTGATCGTTCACTGAAAGCCTAAAATTCGGTTCTTCTCCATAAACACCCAAAGGATTATCGGCAATAACCGTTACATCATCACCTGCAAAGTCTCCACGGTCAGAGATAAAGGTACGCTTGGAAGGGCTATAAAACCCTTGCCATATTATCTCCCAATTATTCAAAATGTGTTCTCCTTGAAGACTAAAAACCTGATTTTTCTTTAGTTCATCAGAAACTTCAATATCACGACGAACCCTACCATCGGTTATAGAATCTAAGGTCTCATAGTCAGCACCCCTACCTGAAAAGGTATCAAAACGTAAACGGTTGCGCACATCAGTATCCTGACGTTGGCTATACGAATAATTGAATACTATATTGTGCTCGTTATTAAATTTATAACCCTATACGTTGTCGCTGATTTTCTGTTATTCTGTAGTTAAACTGATCCAATACAAATAGTCTTTCTTGTGTTTGGTTGATAACTGCGGGGATATTGCTCCAAACTCCATCAGTTCTTTGCTCCGAATTGTTAGTATTGTAGACACTCCCACTAATCATTATTCCAAGTTTTCCTTCGGGGTTATCATCGCTGCTAAAAAAGCGTTTATCAAGTCGCAGTTTATTAATGCCGTTAAGTCCGTCAGAAATATCATTATAACCAATTGCGGATTCTGCCTTAATCCTTACATCTAACCTTCTAGCAATCGGGGTTTTTAGGTTTATTGTACCACCAATAGCATCTCCATCCATATCTGGGGTGGCTACTTTGGTGACTTCTATGGAACCCAGTTGATCTACCGAAATCAGATCTAATGACTCTGTACGTGCTCCACTTTGTTGGACACTGGGAATTTGTTGACCATTTATTTGAACGGTAGTGAAGTTACGTGGTGTTCCCCTTATAGTTACGGTGGATCCCTCACCCTTGTCTCGTTGGATGTTAATACCAGGGATACGCTGCAAAGCTTCCGCTACGTTAAGATCGGGATTCCTGCCAATAAGGTCTGCCGATACAATGTTTTTAATGTTATCCGCTGTGCGTTGTTGGTTCAAAGCCCTCGTTTTACCTTCCAGACTTGCCTTGACCACCACTTCCTTTAATTGAGAAGCACTTGTTTTCATTTTAATTGTACCTAGATTAATGTTATCTTGGGATAGGTCAACCTCAAAAATCTGATCTGCATACCCAATAAAGATAATTTTAATCGTTTTGTTAGCTGTTTGGTTTGTTCGGATAATGAACTCTCCAAACTCATTGGTAACTACACCAGAAATCATATTTCCTGAATCATCTTGTAAGATTGCGGTGGCACCCCATAACGGATAACTAGATTCTACATCAATTACCTTTCCTTTTATTGTTTTTATCTGTTGCCCATATATTGTCAAACA
>QILK01000125.1 GCA_003233345.1 Gammaproteobacteria bacterium
TTCTTAAAAACCATGAGGCAAGAACTAAGCAAGTGCCATATGCCAAGGTTCTAATTTGTTATTGGGTCATTCTCGGTTGAATATATCCTTGATTAAATTGGGTATTAGGCTTTATGTTTCACAGTAGTTCCCTAGCCATAATTTCATAACTATTTAATTTATTAGAATAAATTCAATATCTGACTTTGCTATCAATTGACAGCAATAGCATCACATGCTAGCATTTATTAGGGCAATCCAATCAACAGGAGGCTAATTTTGGCCAGCTTAAGTGTTCGAAAAATCGATGCGGATGTCTATGAGCGTCTTAGGGTTCGTGCCGCAAAACATGGGGTATCTATGGAAGAAGAAGTACGTCAAATTTTAAAGCGCATTGTTGCGGCGCCAGAGCGCCTTGGTGATTTAGCGTTAGCGTATTTCGGTCAAGCGAATGGCATAGAATTAGAAACCCCAGTTCGAAAACCGCATGAGCCGATAGATTTTAGCTAATGATTCTTATTGATACTAATGTTGTCTCAGAAATTATGGCATTCTCACCAGACAATGTTGTACTAGAATGGTTTAATCGACATGATACAACCTTATTATATCTTTCAACAATTACAATTGCGGAAATCGGGTATGGGCTCAGAATTTTACCGGATGGTAAACGTCGTCAATTATTAGCAGAACGATTCAAAAGTTTCGTCACAAAGGGATTTGAGCAGCGTGTTTTAAGTTTTGATGAACGCTCTGCATATCAATATGCTGAGATAATGGGTTACCGTAAAGAGATTGGCAGACCGTTAAGTTTAGCTGATGGACAAATTGCGTCGATTGCACGTACGAATGATTTAGCAGTAGCGACTCGCAACATTCGTGATTTTGAAGAATGTGGAATAAAAATAATAAATCCTTTCGAAGGAGAAGAAGGGGGCAATTCCTGAAGGCTCCCACGAAATTCGTGTTTTTTTAGCTCAATTAATGATTGACTCGGAACCTATACTAATCGGTAGGGTAGCCCTCAAGGACTTGACCCTAATGGCTTGGGAATATAGCCGCAGGCAGATGCGCACAGTGCTACTTAAACAAAAAAATACTAGCTTTCAGCATGAACGGTTAAGCCCTAAAACACTTTTTGACTCACTAAGCAATTGGGCAAGACACATAAAATTTGCGGGAAGCCTTCAGAGTCAGATCTGCATTTAAGTCACTTGTTTTTTTGTTCTTGTAAAATGTATCAGGCGGGTGCCGAGAGCAATTTATTAAACACCTCAATACTAATTATTTTCCATATTGTCATAATCCAGCATATTCTGCCCGTAGTTTGCCATTGCGAGCTGTTAATTTATTGATAGAAAATAAATTGGGAGTAATCGCTAGTGGTCAAGCAATTAAAATATTAAAATTGTCCGTGCTTTTTGCCGGGCTGATGTTCTATCCATTTACGCTGTTTGCCTGCATAGACGACCATGAAGATCGAGGTTTTTTTGAGTCGATAATAGTCGGACTTTATAATATGGGTATCGCCAATATTATTGGTCTGCTGATACTAACGACTTTAATTATAATCTCTGGCATCGTTTTATATAAAAAGCGTAATAAAAAGGCAGGCTAAATAATCATAGTTTATCATTTGAATGCCAGTATCTCAATAATCAGCCACTATCTATTAGTAGTAAGAGATAGTCCGGGTTAATTTCGCAATAGCTTGACTGGTGATTTTTTTTGTTTTTTTGTCAAAATGTAATCTATGCTTGATTGCACCCACCCAGTTGCCTTTATTATCATAAGTAAAATTCTTTATGATATATACCGGTACTTTTTTAACCTCACCTGAAAAGGACAGCAAGTCACGTTGGTTATTAAATATTTTTATATTTGTCACACGTTTTTTGAAATCGAATTTGATTACTTTTCGCGTTTTAATCACAGTATCGTCTAATCCTGAAAAATAAGTAAGCGTTGTATTTTTTATTGCCTGCTTAGGTTTATTATTATAGGTCCAGACTGCTTCCGTACTAGAAATTATTTTCGGGGTAAAGGAATTACCCTCGATTTTTAGAATCCGACCATCGTTATCAAATTCAATTGTTTGGCTCGACTTCCATCCTTTATCCGGCGTGCTTATAATCGTTTGCAGTTTTCGGTCTGTAACGACGTCTTTGATCCCAGATTTTGTCGATATAATTTTAACAAGGTTGTTATCAATATAAAAATATTTTTTTCCTTCTGATAGACGGCCTTTTTTATCAAATTTAAAATTCTCTTTTAAATTTCCGTCATCGCGAAAACTACTGATGACTTTAATGTTGATACGATTATTGGATTCGTGGTTGAAAGTAGTTGTCGAGGTTATTATTTTTACTTGTCCCAATAATCTATTTTTTGATAAATCATTGGCGAATAATACGGATACATTAAATATCAGTAGCAAAAATACTAGACAATACCAGTTAAATTGAGAAATTATATTTTTCACAGTCACTCCTCGATTTGATTTTGAAGCACCGAACTGTCTTGATTAGTGTATTTCTCCTATGCCATCCTCTTGCTTATCGACTCTACGGACTAAAGTATAGTCTATAGACAAGGTTTCACTGTGCGTTAATGAATCTATTGAAATTTACCAACGAATCAACAAAATACACACGACATCTAAATTGATAGTCGATATAGGGTTAGTGTGTTTAAACACTGTGTTTGTTTTAGCAGGCGATCTGTTTTATTCTAATTGTTTTGGTACACGGGTTTAGACGATTGTTTCCGCCCGATTAATAAAAAGTAAGGTCAAATGAACGGCAGACTAATAGCTTCAAATTCCGCCTGAAAAATAGTATTCTTTACCCTGGTAATAAAATAGCGTAAGGATTTGGCAACTGACTATGCGACATCTTAAAGATCTGTCTATCGGCGCGGTCATTGGCGCGGCGAATATCATACCCGGTGTTTCCGGTGGTACCATGGCGCTAATTATGGGGGTATATGAAAGGCTGCTTACTATATTAAGCAGTATTTCTTTTGCCTCGATTAAGGCATTTTTAGGGGTTTTTCGTTTTAATGAAAAGGGTAAACAACAATTTGTCGCAGAGTTTAAACGCCTGGAAGTTTTTTTTCTGATTAAAATCATGGTGGGTGCCATCGTGGCTATTTTATTACTGGCCAGTTTAATGACATTTTTGTTACAAAAGCACCATGATCCTACTTATGGTTACTTTTTTGGGTTGGTGTTGTTATCCGCTGTTTATCCATACAAACTTATACGTCGTATAAACCCACTGGTAGTTGTAGTGATGCTTATCGGCTTAGGCTCGGTGTTTGCTATTTCCAACAGTGTTTCTAATCAAACTTTAATTGATAAAGCCAAGCAGAAACTGCAATTGAAAGCGGAAAAAACCGCAAAGGCTGGGAACAAGGAAAATACGACAAAAACAACAAGCAGCACGGATGCAAGCATGAAAGCCACCA
>QILK01000016.1 GCA_003233345.1 Gammaproteobacteria bacterium
TATCACATTGATCCCAAACGAGGGCACACAGCGATGGATGAAATGGGGGTGTTACCTGATTATCAGGGAGTTGCTGTCCATGATCATTGGGGCAGTTACTATCGTTATCATTGTCAGCATGTGCTTTGCAATGCACACCACCTGCGAGAACTGACATTTGCAGAAGAAGAGCATGAGCAACAATGGGCAAGAAAAATAAAGTCCTGTTTATTAGAAGCAAAAGAAGAAATTGAAAATGCCATTGAAGCAGGAAGGACTTCGCTTGAGTTGTCACGAGTGATCTATTTTAGTCGGCGTTACAGCCGTCTGTTACGAATAGGATTAGCTGAAGTCCCGGTGTTACCGAAAGACAAAAATAAGACCCGTGGAAAAGTTAAACAACACAAGGTTAAAAATTTACATGATCGCTTAACGAATCACAAAAAGGAAGTGCTGGCATTTTTGAATGATTTTTCACTGCCTTTTGATAATAATCTTGCTGAACGTGATGTTCGGATGGTAAAGGTTAAACAAAAGATATCAGGTTGCTTTCGTTCTAAGCAAGGCGCACGTCGTATCCGGGGTTACCTATCATCCGTCAGAAAACAGGGATATAATGCATTCAATGCATTGATTGATGCGTTTGAAGGCAATGCTCTAGTTCCAACCTCAAAAAACTCTACACTAGACTGAGTAGTTACAATTATTAATTATGGCTATAATTACATTTACAATAGGTTTATGCGGATCAGGGAAATCTCATTACTCCAAAATATTGAGTCAAAAAACAGGCGTAAATGTATTTGAAGGAATTGGAAAAGATATAGAAGATAACAGCAATTGGCCAATAATTATTAATCACCTTAAATCTGGTGAAGATTGCATAGTAGAAGAAATGGACTTTTGTTTCCAACCACCAAGGGATGTAGTAAAAAACTATATTATTGAAACTGTACCCGATACATTTATTAAATGGATCTGCTTTGAAAATGATCTTGATAGTGCGAATTGGAATGTGGAGAGGAGAACTAATAAAGGTGAAATTAAAAATCATCTTCGCATAAATAGACGGTTAC
The DNA here is from genome assembly GCA_003233345.1 of Gammaproteobacteria bacterium. GTDB lineage: Bacteria > Pseudomonadota > Gammaproteobacteria > SZUA-21 > SZUA-21 > SZUA-21. Next base: position 1,056 of record QILK01000016.1, read on the forward strand.
ATAAACGATACACATATCAGGCTGGAGCGGAAATAATTCCAATAACACGAATTATTGATAAATAAATGCCTAACAAAAATTGTAGTAGCTCATATCCGATCTGACAGTCGCCCGTTTTTTATTATTCGGGTCGTACCTACGTAAGCATATGGAACCTAGCAGATATTGACAGAAAATCACCACCATATCCATCTTAGACCAACCATTTTTATGCTAAAAATAGACTTTTAAGAATTCAATCCCGGAGTCTGTTTTATGCCCAGAGCAAACCGTTGTTTCTTGCCGGGATATGCCTGGCACATAACCCATCGATATCATAAGCATGAATTTTTACTAAAATTCAAGTGTGATCACCTGAATTGGAAACGTTTCGGTCTTTGCGTGCTAAACTATATAGCGACGTCGAATCATATTCATCTACTAGAAAAGTCATTTCCGTCGTACCGAACATCTACCAAAAAAAAATATCGGGACCGATGTAACTCAGTTGCTACCGATATTGGCAAGTCTAGGTCTAGGCGCGGCACAAAAGCAAATGGTCTCTACGAGATATCTAAACAGTTTCAATGGATTTTTGCCGTGGCGGATTTTGATCGAGGTTTTTCGAGTGATACACTGGAAGTCTACCGCCTAGAAAATAATCATATTACTCAATTACCCATTTATGGAAAGGGTCGCCGCAGTGCGAGCAACCTCAAGTGGGAAGCAAACGATCGATTCACTTACCACTCCATGGAAGGGGAATGCGGCCGCAAAGCCCAAGTCGTCTTGCAGAACAGCAAATGGATTCATCGCTACGAATAACTAAGCAGCGAGATTTCAGTGTAAATTCAATCGTCACTGGGTTTTTCATGAATTCACCATAAGACAATTTCCTGGTCGGCTACGTAAGTGTGTTATAAGGAATCTGACTCGAAGGGCACGCCGCAAAGCGCACAACCAGCGCCTTAACCAACCGGAGCGGTTGACATATATTTTGATTCAATTATCATATGAAGAGAAATAAATTTTCACCACTGAAATTTCGAAAATAACGAAATTATGGCGTAATGTATGGCATCAATTGAAAAAAGAATCGATAAAGCGGCAGAAATAGCATTTAACAAGCTCGAGAAAGTTAATTTTAATTTTTCTAAAATCCCCGTTCCAATAGCAACATTTATTCGTGTTTATTCTGCACAAGGGCAAATCGATAATGGTGGACTAGAACATTTTTTTGAGTCAGACTGGCCAAAAAAACCAACTTATAAAGTATTTATTGACGCTTACAATAAAATCGGATCGATAGAAAGCGCATATGCGTTACAAGAAGCTGTTGATAGTTTTCCCATTGATAATCCACATCGCAATATCAATGCCCGTAATTTATTTATGGATCAATGCCGGGTTCCAGATGACTTCCCAATAGAAGAATTTTCAGAAGAAGGTCTACTAGCGACAGACTTCCCAGTAGAGGACTGGGATGATATTTTATGTGGAATCTTGCAGAATATGTTGAAAAAAATTGGGCAATATTTCACAACATGACGTAGCTACGATCAGATCTGGAACGCGATGCCGAGAATAGCTATCTTGCCTTAGATACTGAGGAAGAGGGGCCAATGGATCAACTGCTGGGGTATTCGATTACCTACCGCATTGCAGTAGGCCCGCAACAAGGCCGCAAAGTATTTACCCTGCAAAACCTGCGATCCAGACGAGCGGTTTGCAGATTCATACGAAGTATAGAAAATAATAGAATAGTAGCGTAAAAACTGATTTATGGTGAAAGATACCTCAAGAGAGAGTAGTTATGCTTACTTAATAATCGATATATTTGTTATTTAACATAATATACATTATACGTAATTATATATGAGTCATTCGAATGTAGTTTCTTCAAATTTTGGAAATGAAATTATTAGGTGTTCACGATAAACTGGAATCAGTGTTCACGTTGTTCCAGAATGGGTGTTCATGATGGGCCAGAATATGCAAGATTTTCGTTTCAACGTAAATTCGTCCATAAATTGGGAAAAACGACCAAGGAATCCACCAAAAAGTTAAAATCCTCATTAGCCTGTGCCATTACCATGGTTTGCCATTATTATAGCCTTGTTTATATTTTAAA
>QILK01000170.1 GCA_003233345.1 Gammaproteobacteria bacterium
CCATACATACCTCCGAAAGCCTGGTTAGTCGCGACACTGACAACCAAGCCGTAGTGAGTTTCTATTGTGCTAATACTAGTCCAGCTAACAATAAAATTAGTTAATCAGGGGTATTTATTTTGCTATCGTTAAAATCTTCTTAGCAATACTTGTCAGCAAACAACGCCGAGTTTTAAATGACTTATCAAGATATTGCTAATTATGCCGAAAGTAATATAAGGACGCTCGAACAGTCACTTGGATTTTCAGCGCACCCAACAATGCAGAAAATAACTTGTAAAACATCTGACCAGCGACGAGGCCTTAGTATGCGAATCTCCTTATTTATCAACCGGGAAATTCATATCTTTATCATAGTTTTATTAGCACTATTACTGATCCCACACGATGCCTCCGCCGCCACTGACGGTTGTCAGAAAAACCGCGAACAAGCTAACAGCTACCAGTACATGGCTGAATTCTATTTGCATAAAAACCGTCTCGTCAGGGCTATCGATCTCTACAAACTAACGGCATCCTATTACAAAAAAGCGGTATTTCTTTGCACGGAAGAGCAATATCGAGTAACACGAAAAATTTACAATACCACCTTAAACAGAATATTCGAGCTGGACAAGCAAGTAAAAAACCGCCAGTGCAAAACAGCTATCCGTAAAGTCAACTATGCTTATAGAGAAGCCGTGATAACGCCCAAAAAAGTATGGCCTATCGCCTATTACCAAAACACCATTCAAAAGTATCTTTCTGCGGAGAATGCCTGTCAGGGGAAAACACCGGAATATGTTCGACAGTACTACAAAGACGCCAAAAGTAGAATATGCCAAAATTACGTTCACAACAGCAATCGTCTATCCCGTTACCTGCGCCAGTATAAAACGATACCCCATAAAATTTATCTAACCGTTACTAATCAATATATAGACGGTAAAAATATCTGCTCCTATCGTCGACAAAATCTTATTAAAAGTAGTCTTCAGCTAGCTGAGGAATACTTTGAAAAAGCAGAAAAAGTTAGTATTGCTAAAAAATAAATATTAATCCTAATACACATGCGTTTTAAGTGGTAAAACAATAGAAAAATTTCCCTGATATAGATATTAACCAATTAAATTAGAAGTTTACCCGTGTTATCCGGGTTCAGCGTCGATATTAATTATGGTTATAAGTCTTCAATCTATGATATTATTTACTATCAATTTTTAGTTAATAATTTTCAGGGCTTTTAGATATGAAACTGTTTTTCAGATATTTTTTTCGAACGATACGGATTATTCTTGGTCCAATCGTACTTTTTGTAGACAAAATAACCACACCAAAAGGGTTAAAACGTCCAGAAAAAGAACAACAATCTATTGATGAATCAACTGAGAGTCTAAAATTATATCAATTTAAAACCTGCCCTTTCTGCATCAAGGTCAGACGAACCAACAAACGCCTAACATTAAATATCAAGACCCGTGATGCGCAAAAAAACCAGCAACACAGAGAGCAACTGCTCGACGGTGGCGGTAAAATAAAAGTTCCATGCCTTAGAATTACTGATCAAGAAGGTAATCATACCTGGATGTATGACTCTGAAAGTATTATTGGTTACCTAAATAAAAATTACGCACCGGACCAACACATTTTCAACACGATCCTCTAAATGTTCCAGTCCCAGGCTATCATAAACATCACATCAACCAGAGACATGGTTTTTTTAAGTCCATGTCATAAAAGCGCCTGACTCCTTCGACTTATTTCCATAGTAGCAAAGTAAAATTAGTATTGAATAAATTACTAATCGTTTAGCACCACTTACAACGGATACCAGGTAGTACAAATAAAAGTATGAATAATTTAGATTAGTCACTAGAATAGAAAATAGTAATTTCTATTTTTACTAGCGATACTATCTTTCAAAAGGACATGACGATGGAAAAGCATTCCAGTAACAACCAAAAGACTGTTTACCCTGAAAACATAGATATCCTTCTTGATGATGAAACTCATGCAATTATTAGACGTCGAATTTTTTTATCAGACTACAGTAGTGTTAATCGATACATCTCAATCGAATTGGATATCAGCGACCCGAAAACAAGTGCTTACTACGAAATGTTAGAGAAAGTTTATCAGAATATTGAGGACGTGATTCATTACTATTGCGAAAAAGACAAAAAAAATCATCCATTCGCAAAGTCCAAGCTAGATCCTAAGTCTGCACTGGAAACCGCTAAAAAAGGTTTAACTAAAGCACTCGAAAAGATAAATACGGAAAAACCAGAAGACATCACGCTCGAACTGCAGGACTATCATAAGCCATCTAAAAAAAAATCGATCAAGTCTTTAGAAGCTCAATGCACCTATATTCAGGAAGCGTTTACAAATATACAAAAAACTATTGGTACTGATTATAGTAAACATCAAAATAAAGACAAAGTCATTGAGTTTATTGAAACTCAGACTGAAGCTATTAAACTCTTGAACACTGACTCAAAAAATATATTTTCATCTGACATGGTCGGATTGGCTTTTTCGGGTGGCGGTATTCGATCAGCGTCATTTAATCTAGGCGTATTACAGGCTCTGAAAAACAGGCGAATACTTGGTAATGTCGATTATCTATCCACTGTCTCCGGTGGAGGCTATATCGGCGCCTCTTATACCTATTTAAATCAAAAGCAACGACCCTCAGAAATTCGCAAGGATCAAGATGAATGTTTTCCTTTTAATCGAGATAACAAAAGCAGCGTCACCTGGATAAGACGTCATGCATCCTTTTTGATGCCAGGACAAGGATTGACTATTTGGCCATTGATAGTTGCCTTTGCACGTGGGGTATTACTAAACTTGTTTATGATGCTAACTATGGCTTATACAGTGATGGTATTGCTAACATCCAGTTCTCACAAAACCAAAGAAACCATCACCTATATTTCCAGTCTGTTCTCCAAAGCAGGCCCGGTAACGCCTGGCGCGATTGAGTATTATTTATTTGCCACATTCTGCGCGCTTTTGGCACTTGCTATCATGACTACCTATCGAAGGCAAAAGGAACGCTATGATGTCTACGCACAACGTTATAAAAAAAATATTATATTTTATGTTTTGGAGACTATTACCTGGTTAATCAGCATTGTCGCCATCGCATTTATCCTGCAACTAATCATTAAACAGGAAACAAGTTTATACGATCAATACACACCCTTTTTTACCATCGCCGCCATAACCGGCCTGATGCTCTTTGGCAAACTCATTATTCTTTTACTGGCACTATTGCCTATAAAAAGTTTAAAAATGGAATTTACGGGATCACGATATTTTGCGGTACAATACGGTGATGTCCTTAAGCTTTCAGTGATTTTACTACTGATAGGTTCGATTCCACTACTATCAGCCACCATTGATCTGCTAGAAAACTGGCTTAAAACATTGGAGACATTTGGTGGCAAAGCGCCCTGCACAAAAAAACCGGATTGCGATTTTCGCACCGGTATTGCCGGCTCATTTACCAGTTTTGGTACTATCATGGCCGGGTTGGGTTGGATGTATCGCACCTCCAAAAACGAGACTTCCGGTTTTGTTTCTTTTTTACTGCGAGTCGGCCTATCGCTTATGATACTAGGCGGTATAATACTGCTGTTTAATCTTGCCTTGCTAAATATACACAAGAATATTGGTTTTCCAGTATATGCCGCTGTTGGAGTTGGCGTTGTGTGGCTGATATTAATCACCGATATAAATTATCTATCGTTACATCGCTACTACCGCAACCGACTAATGGAGGCCTTTTTCTGCAAACCCGATAGTATCAAAGGCCATAAGCTAAATGACTCAAACTCAGATAATATTGATATGAATAAAATCGATATCGGTTATTCGGGCGCCCCTTACCCTATTATCAATACGACTATTCAAACCATCGGTTCCAGTAATGAAAAACTCAGATTGCGCGGTGGAGACAGCTTTATGTTTAGCCCGCTTTATACAGGTTCTGCTGCAACCGGGTGGCTAAGCACATCAAATCCTATCCACAAATGTGAAAACCTGGCGACCGCAGCAGCGATTTCCGGCGCATCAGTCGATCCAAATATAGGCGTGACAAGCTCGACGTCCTTAAGCACCCTCATGATATTGCTTAATGTACGTCTGGGTTATTGGATACGCAATCCAAATTCGCCCAAACGCGGTTCATTTTACAACTATTTACAACACAATTGGCTAACCCTGATTAACAGGGAACTGTTTGCTTCACCCGATGAAAAAAAACAATATGTGCGTCTAACCGATGGCGGACACTTTGAAAACCTGGCTCTTTATGAACTGGCCCGCCGAAAATGCAAAGTGATTATCGTTTCGGATGCCGGCGAAGACAAAGACTTTACCTATTCTGACCTGGCAAGGGCCTGTGAGCGAATCCGAGTTGACTTTAATGCCGATATTGAATTCAAAGAAGATATTATTTCAATGACACCGAACAAGAATACCGGCTACCGTACAAGTCCGATCACCCATGGCAGCATTCGCTATAGTGATGGCGAGGTTGGAATGATTTTTTATATCAATACCTGCATGTTTACCGGTTTACCAATAGATGTCGCCGGCTATTCTCGTGGTAATAAAGACTTTCCAGATGAATCCTCAGCAGACCAGTTTTTTTCTGAAGAACAGTTTGAAGCTTATCGGGAACTAGGTTATCAGGCGGGCTGCCAACTTATATCCAACAAATCTAAAACCCAAGACCCTGTGAAAATCAACTCTGTA
>QILK01000234.1 GCA_003233345.1 Gammaproteobacteria bacterium
ATCTACTGTATTCTTTGCTTATCGTTTTGGGCATTTCAGGTCCTCCTAAGTAGGCTGAACCAAATGTCCACTTTAAGGGTGCAAGATCAGCGCGCCTTTTGCGCTGCGGTTTTGAACGATTTGTTATATCTTTATTCAATACTTTCTAATCTGTCAATTAACTTTTCCGCTTTTCTCAATGCTCTTTCACTGTTTGGGATAAACACGTTCTTTACCCAATCCTTGTGAGGTGGCAGTATTTTTCCGTCTCTTACCTTTTCCTTGAAAAAGGGCTTAAACCCACGCCAATGCGCATGAGCGCCGGTCTGTAAATATTCACGCGCCTTAGCTATCCCTTCTTCAATATCACTGATGCGCTTTAGTATCTCTTTTTTCTTTAAGTCTGACCGCATCGGCAATTTATTCCTTAAGAGATATAACGTCCTACATCAGCGCGTTTGCGTAAGCTTGGTTTGGCTGTGATAAAATCGAGCGTAGCGAGATCACAGCCAAACCAAGCTTACGCAAATCCGTTGTATGTTGTTGTTATACGTTTATTTCGGGCCCTTCTTTTTAACAATTATTTTTGCAAGTGATTTGGCCTTTTTTCTCTTCGAAGAATATATCTCGATCAATATTTCATTCATTAACTCGTAAGAATCTAGAACATCATCTTTTGTCACTTCGTGGTGGCTATGACTTCCAGCATTTCCCAGCCATTTAATTGCAAAAAACATTTCCTTTATATCATTAAACTTTACTGGAAGTAGATCAATTCTGCTATGGAGTGAAAGAAAATTACGCTTACCATTTTTTTTCGAAAACCGTTTAACATTTAAACTTGTCAATAAATGTTCTAAAGCAACTCTTATATGATTTGCGGCAGAATCTGGATCACAAAAAAACAAGGAAAATGAAATATCTATTTCATCCGAAATACTCTCATCCGTTTCTTTAGGTACGCTAAATATTTTCAAATGAGGGTAAAAATAGTTGGGGCGAAAATAGTCTCGATATTCAACATCAGGATTACCCTCATCATCAAAAGCATACTCCATAGCTACAGAACCAGTTCCAGAACTGGCAATAGTGTCTTTACATGAGCGGCATTCGAACAAACAACTGTATACATATTCAACCCACTCTGGATCCCAATGTTCGTATTTAGACTCCCTTTTAGATGAGTTAGTCTGTGAATACTGAAATGAACCTTTTTTGACTCTTAATTTTCCATCTCCGCATAAGGGACATGGATATCTAGTAAAGCCAGATTCTTGAAAAGTAGTCTTAAATATTTTTCTATCCATTAACTTTCCTAAACGTATAACGTCGAAACTCAGCCGCGCCGCTTTTTGGCGTCGGCTGGAGTGCCTTGATACTCATTGAGCCTTCTCCCTCAGCTTAGCGAGATTCGCTAAACTGAAGGTGACGAAACCCAAAAAGGAGAAAGCCCAATGAAATTTCCCATCCCCATTATTGCGGTATCGATTTACACGCCCGCAGTCTCTATGTGTGCATTATAGATCAAGCCGGTGAGACTCGCGTACATAAAGAAATATCAGCAGATCCTGATAAACTGGCTAAACTCCTCGAACCCTACCTTGGTCAGGTGGTGGTGGGCGTGGAATGCATGCATTGTTGGTATTGGGTTGCCGATTTTTGCGAAGATATAGGCGTTGACTTCATTCTGGGGCATGCACTTTATATGAAGGCCATTCATGGCGGTAAAGCGAAAAATGATCGTATTGACTCATATAAAATAGCGAAATTAATTAAAGGCGGTAATTTCCCCGTGGCCTATGTGTATCCCAAGGAAATGCGCGCTACCCGTGATCTGCTACGTCGACGCATGAAAATAGTCCGGCATGGCGCTGACTTAAAAGCCCATGTGGCCAACACCACCAGTCAATACAATTTGCCACCCAATAAAGTCAACCTGAAGAACAAAGTCGCACGTGAACACATTCGCTCGGCCTTTCCCGATCCAGTGGTGCAACGCAACATGGATTTAAACATGGCGCTTTTAGAGTGCTATGCAAAAGAACTGAGCAAGCTCGAATGGTTTCTCGAGCAACAGGCCCGGCAGCATAATCCGATACATCTGCATTTGCTTCGTTCAGTTACAGGCATCGGTCGTATCCTGGCCTTAACAATCATTTATGAGATTGGAAATATCGAACGATTTGAATCGGTACAAACGTTTGCCTCGTATTCCCGGCTCGTCAAATGCAAGGCCGAGTCGGCCGGAAAAAGTTACGGCACGCAAGGCAATAAGATCGGCAATGCACACTTGAAGTGGGCCTTTTCTGAGGCCGCCGTCTTATATTTACGGGGCAACGAGAAGGCCCAGAAATATTTACAACGATTGCAACGGCGTATGAGTAAGGCCAAGGCGTTATCCGCCCTGGCGCATAAACTCGGACGCTGTGTTTATTTCATGTTGAAAAATGAGACCGTCTTTGATGAGAATAAGTTTTTAACCGGGTGAGTCACGGCATGAGGTGAGCTGGACGTCTAACTGGACAATATGGTGGAATGTTTCCAAACGAAGGGTTTTTAACTGAGATAACGATCTCTAATTTCGTTTATACATCAACGCACCTGAGCCAGACTTTTTGATTAGACGCCTCATGGCCGTGCATTAAATGCAATGAACAAAGTCGTTTACACCTTGGCTGAGCCTGATACTAACTGGTGACTGGAATATTAAGTTAACCCGCCATCCTTTTGAATAGTGCCAGCGCAAGGTTATACCGATGAATGTCTAGTGGCCCTGCAAAACTCGATGGACCGAGAAATTAAGCAGGCAGCGGTGAGACTGCGTTAAGAGACCCTCTATATGTGTTTGCTGTAAGCGACTTTGCTTAACAGTCAACGATGACAGATGAAGTAATCG
>QILK01000160.1 GCA_003233345.1 Gammaproteobacteria bacterium
ATGATACTCATCGTTTGTCTCGACATATTCTGCGACTGTTTTCAAGTTTAAGTGCTTAGCAAGTATCATCATAGATTCGACTATTCCTTGTAGCTGCGGGTCTTTATCGATATTTTTTATAAAGCAGCCATCTATCTTGAGGGTGTCAACTTTTAATTCTGATAAATATGCATAGGAAGACATGCCCGTTCCAAAATCATCAAGGGATATTTGACACCCTTTTTGCCGCAGATATATCACGTTATTTAAGGCAACATCAAAGTTTCGAATAACATCTGTTTCGGTAATTTCAAACCCTAGTTCTTGGCATCAATGAAGAGTTGATCCAAAAATGTCGAAAGAGCAGGATCTGATAATGATTGCCCCGATAAATTAATTGAATAGTTAGTTTTATCCTCCAGATGACTGTTTAGGTAATTTGCAGTCTCTGAAATAATGTAGCGATCTAATTTAGTAATTATGTGAAAGCGTTCAGCTGCTTGCAAATAAGGGAAAGGACTATCAAAATTACCATTATTCTTAACCCGCATTAACACCTCGAAATAACGCCCGTTTTTGTTTGCGTCTATAGGGGTTATTGCTTGTCTAAATAATACAATATGTTTTTTCTCAAGCGCGTTAAATACACGCGAGACCATTCTCATTTTTTGCTGTCGTGCGACGATAAATTTATCTTCTCGACTAAAAGAGACCACTTTATTTCTGCCGGTTGATTTTGCCTCTTGCATGCAGGCGTATAGTGCATTTAACACGCTTTCGCTTTTTTCGGTTTTGTCATGCTGAGGTTCATAAACCCCGATACTGCATGTCAAACTAGTGCTCAAATCATTCCAGCTAAACTCATATTGTGAAATAGCTAATCGTAATTTTTCCAAATTTTGATGGTTGTTTTCATTTTTTTGTAAAATCAACCCAATAATATCTCCACTGAGCCTAAATACCTCTGTCCTTGCGGGCATTAAATCTTTCACCAACTGACCGATTTGATATAAATAGACATCACCACCAGCGTTACCACAAGTTTCATTGATTATTTTAAACTCATCTACATCCAATATTGCAAAAAGCAGACTATCTCTGCGGTTCAAATGTTTATCAATAGACAGGACAAAAAACGCTCTGTTACCCAAGTTTGTAGCCGAATCAAATAGTGACGCTTTTAAAAGCCTTCCTGTGAGACGGATTAGCAAAAAACCCAAAATTGCCAGTAAAGCAATAAAAGCAGCGTCGAAGGAGAATTTAAAAATAGCCAAATTGCGTTTAACATTAGCGATTTCTTGTTTGCTGTAAATATCAACATACGAGGTGATTTCTGTAAGCAGTTGGTTAAGTTCTCTGTCAATCCCTCTTACGTGTCCATCGGCAGAGGCTATATCAAAGTTTTTTGAAGTATATATCGACAACGCTGCTGTATAATCAGACAAAATGGCGCGATGTTTAGAGTGAAATTCCTGTGCAATAAGCACTATAGTTTTTTCTGTAGGGTAATAATCAATCAGTTTCTGCGTATAACTTTGAGTCTTTTCAAATTCATCAATAAATTGATTATAATATTTATCATAGTCAGACTGATTAGAGCCACGGATCAGTATGTTTTTCCATTCTTGAATTTGTTTTTTAAATGAATATTGAACTTTTAAAACGAGTATTGAACTTTTAAAACGAGAGTCTCAGACACCTTTAATTGCTCTATCTGCTTAGTATATTTAGATGAGGCGCCTTCGTAATAGTGAATGGAAAAAATAGAAAGTAATAAAGTTGACAATATTATCGATCCGATACCTCCATAATAAGTCAGTTTCTTTTTTAAAATTAATGTCATTTAATTAATGTCATTTTAGATTAGGATAGCCTATCTTTTTTCCCACTTTAGATTAATAGCTTTGTCGTTGCAACTAAGAATTACTTTTAAAACATAGACCTAATGACTACCGATAACAATATATTAAATTCCCTTGTTTGGTCATAAATGGTTAGGATGGATTGGTATAAGATACTAAAATACCTAATTGTAAGCTGAAAATGTGGGAGGAAATAGGATAGCTTTCTACTTTTAATTTGTTTATTGAATTAACATGCGTGTCTTGTTAATTGTTAATTTGCCTGCCAGCAGGATGCAAAAAAAACTAGCGCAGTGGGAAGTCAAACAACCTTATCTGATGGTCGATAGCCAGATCAAAAAGGTGCCCGTTTACGCGGGTGCAGGGCGCAGTTCCATAATAACAAAAAAGCCTAATCAAAACTTGATTTAGGCTTAATAAAAATTACAACTTGTTTAGTTAGTTTCCCCAAATCTCACTGACAAAGTTTGGATAATCCACAAAAGGGTTACGGTTACCTTGATGGGAATAAGCTGCTTCATTGCGATCTAATTCTTTCTGGCTTACAGGATCTTGAGTATGCCAGCTTTTCAGCATAACTAGAAACCAGCCTTCGTAGACTTGAGCGCTAGTCCCATTAAGCACTGCATCTGCGTATGTGCTGTTAGTATCCCATCCGCCGATGTTATTTTCATAACGAGTGGCCATGTAAAAATAGGCACGTGCTAAATCGCCTTTAAACTCATCAATAGGTTCAAACACCGTTCCTGTATAACCTAAACTACTGCTTGCACTGCCTACTTTAGACCCATTATTGGAGGTAAAACTAGCAGAGCTTACTTCACCATAAGGGTAACTGCTGCGTTTGGAATTAACATATCCATCGGTAGCAAAAATATGGTGTACGTCAGTATTCATAGGATCGACAGCCCCACCAAACCAACTTCTTGGAAAAGAATGCTCACGATTGTAACAAGAACTTTCGCCCGAATAGTTGCCGCATTGGTCAACGCCAGAGGTATAGGTATAGCTGTCAGACGAATTAGGCGATTCAGAGTATATATCTAAAATACTGCCATCATTTTCGTAGTAGCTGTCGAGTTCGTTAGCTGAGTAAAACGTCCAAA